>NZ_JAFREK010000023.1:0-48264 GCF_017377535.1 Faecalibacterium sp. Marseille-Q4137 | reverse complement strand
GTGCCCAAGATAGTTCGCTGGAAACGGCGCGTGAAAATAGGTAGTCGCCGACTTAAGTGAAAGCTCTGAGATGAAAGTCTCAGGGCTTTTTTGTTATGTATTACCGAAATGCGAAGATACAGTTTGTTCAAACCGCGCAAAGCGTATTGCTTGACAAACTGGCTACTATGTAATACAATGTAGATAAGCTACAATGCATTGCGTAGTAGATGGAAAGGAGGAAGCTGAATGGAAAATAATGCACAGCTGCTAAAGGGTGTATTGGAATATTGTGTGCTGCGGCTGATTGAAAAAGAACCAACCTATGGCTATGAAATAGTGATGCAGTTAAAACAGGTCGGTTTTGCAGAGATCAGCGAAAGCACGCTGTATCCGCTGCTTTTACGCCTGGAGCAGCAGGAGAAGGTGACAGTGGAGCGGCGACCTTCTCCCAAGGGCCCAAGTCGGAAGTACTATGTGATCACCGAAAGGGGGACGGATTCTCTTTTGGATTTTCAACAGGAATGGAACCGACTGTGCGGTTTGGTAGAAAAGATTTTTCGGGAGGATAGAAGATGAATAACTATTTCACCTTGCGAAGAGCGAACCGTCTGCGCGTAAAACTGCTCAACAGCAAAAGCCAGGAGCAAATCAGAGAGGTTATTCGATATCTGCGGCGTACCAGTTGGGATGAGTGCGGCGTAGAGCTGATATACAGTGACCTGATCGATATGGCGGTGCAGGCCAATGAGAATGGGCAGGAACTATTCAACGTGATTGAGGATGCAAAAACCTTTGCTGAGGAGGTTAAGTCAAGCCTTAAAACTTTGAGGACTGGAGATTATTTCTGGTTTGTGGCACCACTGTATTTCTTCTTTGGCTGGGGGATAGAGGGGCTGCTGCTGTATCCGGTGGTTCCGGACTGGGTGTTTGAACTCTCACTTGGGTATTTGATGCAGCTTGTGGTCTGCATAACTGCTTTTTGCTGGCTGTTCCGGAAGATGATGGAGCAGGCGGGGTTTCCGCCAAGCAAGCATCGTCTGAAATACTGCGGTTGGCTGGTGCTTTATATTGCAGTGCTGTATGCAACAGGTGCATTTTTTACACGGATCGCTGGAGCTTTTGTTTTGCTGCGCCTGCCGATTTTGCCTTATGCCCTTTTCAGCCTCCTGCTGGATGCGGGGTTGTATGGCATAAAATTTTGGAAGTATGGCAAAGATGAACGCTTGAGAGAACGTATCTGAATCCTCCTTATGATGTACGTCTGCCGAGCCGTGGAAAACGAGCTCATCCCTGACCTGAACAAAGTAAAGAAGCGCTTCATCCTCTCCCGGATGAGGCGCTTCTTTTCTCATAGATGATGGGTGCTTACTGCCCTCCGTGGCGGCGGGCTTCGGCGGCAAGCTCCTGCTGCAGCGCGGCCTTGCGATGGTCGAGCAGCAGGTCTTTGTTGTACCGGAAATAGCGGTCACAGCCATTTTCGGTGATGAAGGCATGGGAAGCGGGGTTCAAGGTCAGCTCCGTGACGAACACCACCATCTCCTGGCTTTCGGCAAAGGCGTTCTCCATAAAGTCAAATGCAGCTTCCAGCGCGGCGCTGGCGGCTTCCTGTGCCTGATCCCGGGCCTCGGCAAGGGACTGGAACTGTGTGCGCAGGAGGTCAAAGGCGGGCTGTGTGCTCACCGCATTGGCGCGGCGCAGCTCCGCATCCCAGCTGCGGAGGGCGGCATATACCTGCAGGCGGGTATTCAGCGCGTCATGGCCCAGCAGACCGGCGGCACGCTGGCGCTGGGTCTCGGCATCATAGTCCGTGACCATCTGACCGAACAGGGTAAGCTCCCCATCCGGGATGTCCGCAGGCAGGGTGGAAAAGCCCTGTTTGGCCTCCCGCAGGAAGGCGTAGCAGGCATCGGCGACGGCATCGGCCTGCCGGGAAGCAGTGAACCGGGTGTTCAGACCGGCCAGGATCAGACTGACCAGCGAGAGCCGTTCATCAAACGGTGCATTGAGCAGGCGGGCATAAACGGCAGGCTTGACCTGACCGGCCAGGATCTCCTCTACGCCGTAGTCGTCACGATACTTATAATAGAGATCAAGATAGGCAGAGAAGTCCTCTGCGATCTTCTGGTGCTGGAGATACTGCCGGATGAGTGCTTCATCTGCCTGCAGGCCCAGCGATTCATAGGTGTCCAGCAGGTTGGAGAGATCCTCCCAGCCGCGGGCAGTGACGAACTGTGTGCCGTCCACGTCGGCGTTGATCTGGTAGAAGTTCTGGGGATGCAGATCGAGGTAGCTCAGGATGGCACTGTGGATGTGGGCTGTGCGGGCGTAATCCTTCCATACCTGCAGGTCGGGCTCAATGTCCATCCGACGGACACGGTCCAGTGTGACGATATCGAAATCACGGACAGATTTGTTATACTCCGGCGGGTTGCCTGCCGCCACGATGACCCAGCCGGCAGGCACAGCCTGGTTGCCGAAGGTCTTGCACTGCAGGAATTGCAGCATGGTGGGGGCCAGCGTCTCGGAAACGCAGTTGATCTCGTCGATGAAGAGGATGCCCTCTTTCAGGCCGGTGGCTTCCATCTTGGCGTAGACGCTGGAAATGATCTCGCTCATGGTGTATTCGGTCACAGAGACATCCTTGTCGCCGTAATGGCGCTGCCGGATGAAGGGCAGGCCCACGGCGCTCTGGCGGGTGTGGTGGGTGATGGTGTAGGCCACCAGTGCCACGCCGCACTCCCGGGCGGCCTGCTCCATGATCTGGGTCTTGCCGATGCCCGGAGGGCCCATCAGCAGGATGGGGCGCTGCCGGATGGAGGGAATGGCATACTCACCCAATGTGTCCTTAGCCAGGTAGGCTTTGACAGTGTGTTCGATCTCTTCTTTGGCGCGTTTGATATTCATAAGTTCACATCCTCACGAGTTGTTCAATTCACGGTAAGGGTCGTCCTCTTCGGCCAGCGCGTCGGCCAGTGCCGATGCGGCCCGGGCCGTTGGCCCTGAAAATTCATCCTCGTCCAGAACCACCTTCATGGCCCAGGGGGGAACGTTGGCATCATCGAATTTTTCGCCCAGGAACAGGAACGCGGTATCGTAGGCCGGGCGGCGGGCCGGGTAGGTGCCCATGCCATCGGTAAAATAGAGCAGGCCCCGCAGGTTGGAGAACTTCTTCTCGGCGCAGAGCTGGTTCACATATTCAAAGGCAGGCCGGAAATCGGTGCCGCCGCCGCCCCGCAGCTCAAAGTGGTTCATGGCATGGATGAGCTCGTCTTCGTTACGGATGAGCAGATCCTGCCGGATGGCGTTGTCTGCCTGAATGAGATGCAGGTTCATCCGGTGGAAGAAGTTCTCCCGCCCTTTCAGCAGGGTGTAGGTCTCGGCCAGAAAGGCCCGTACCAACTCGCCGGAGGTGGAGTAGCTGGTGTCAATGACCAGCGCCAGCTCCTCGATCTTCTTGCTTTCCCGGGTCTCCAGGGGCTCGATCAGGGGCATGTTACCGTAGACCGACAGGCCGTAGGTGTAGAAGTTCAGGTCGAACTCATCCGGATCGAGGTGGACCTCCCCCCGGGTCACGCAGAACCGCCGCAGGAAATCCTGATAGCTCCGGCGGCTGCGGTTGGCGGCCTTGACCTGCTGCTTCAGGGCATCGGCACCGTCACCGGCTTCCTTGTCCCGCAGGTCCAGCTCGGTCTGCATCCGCTCACCGATCTTCTGCCACGTCTTCTGGGGCAGGGGCGTGGGCATCTGCTGGGGCTGCTCGGGGGCATCCTTGGGCCACAGGCGATGATCATCGGTGTAGAATTCCCGCTCCAGCTGGCGTAGAACGCCGGGGGTCTGGCCAGCCAGCCACCGGTAAGCCGGGGCAGCGGCCACCACCCTGCCCTCCGCGGCAATGGCGGCGTAGGCGTTCTGGCGCACCCAGGTCAGCGGGCGCTTGACACTGGAACGATTCAGGCTGTCCAGCACATTCTCCACGGCGATATCGCAGGCCAGATTCCACAGCCGGGCATCCCGCTTGCCCTTGAGCCAGAGATGCCGGAATACGCAGTGGAATACCGTGTGCAGATACAACCGATTGAGATATTTTGGATTCTCCTGGTAGAGCCGCAGCAGGGCGCTGGGCTGATAATAGAGGTTCACGCCGTCTGTGGCCAGCACGCCGCACCGCTCGTCCGGTATCGGGGTCAGGGCACTGAGCGCCATATCCAGAAAGCGGAAGTCAAGGTACAGCCCGCTGCGCACCACAGCCAGCACCTCGCCGCCCATCCGGGCCTGCCACTCCTCGTGGGTCTCTGGCCGTTTGGATGCAAAGGGCTTGCGGGGGTCGAAGAATTTCTCTTTTTCAGAAATCAAAATCATACCTCCGCTTCTTCGGGGCGGAACCCCTCTTTTTGTGCTCTGCGTCGGCCAGCAATGCCGCGGCAGCTGCGTTGTCTGCCTTGGCGGCAAGTACCGCGCCCTCAGCAAAGGCAGCAGCATCCAGCACATCCAGCGCCAGCAGATCCTTTATGCTGTCGGTATCCTGTGCCTTCAGCAGGCGCTGGAGCACAAGGCCGGTGTGAGCGGCCAGAAATTCACGGTAGGGGGCCTTTGCCTTTTCGGTCAGGTTCCATGGCCAGCGCAGGCGGTCGAAGCAGAGCATGGCCGCCACGCCCTGATCCTCGGCGGCGTGGCCGTCCGGGAAGATGGCATCATATTCTGCGGAAAGGATTTTTCCATCCAGAAAACACTGCCTGTAATGATATCCCTGCCCCGAAAAGGTGTGAAGCAGGATGTGGGCGGGGCTTTCCTCTACGTCCTCCCAGTAGGCGGGGTACCATAGCCCTGCCCTGGGACGTGCCTCACCCGGGAGCCAAAACAGTGCCCGCACGGCCTCGGTGATGTTGTTCACAAGGGCGAACAGGCCGGTCTTTTCCTCGGGAGCGGCCCGGACAAGGAGGTCTGCCAGCGCAAAACAGTTCAGGAACACGTCGCTGCCCACGGTCAGATCTCCAGCTCCCACACTGAGCCGCCGCAGCCTACGGCAGTTGTAAAAGGCGCAGCTGCCGATGACCTGCAGGCTGTCCGGCAGGATGATCTCCTCTACGAAATTGCCGCACACCGGGTGCAGCTCCTCCGGGGCGGCAGGCTCTTCCCCGAAGTCGAGGTCGTAGCGGCCATGCCGTCCGGTCAGGTTGCGGCCAAAGGCCTGCACAAGGGTGCAGATGCCGTCCGGGCTGACTTCATAGCGGCAGAGCGCATCGGCCCCGGGCAGGCTTCTGGGCTTTTCGGAGAAGCAGTAGTCCCCCAGCTCGGTGATGGCCAGCACCCCGCCCTCCGGGCCCGGTACGCTTGCGGGAAGGGCCGCACAGGGTGCGTCGCCGTAAACACGGATCAGGCGGGCGGTGTTCTTCTGTAACGGGATGATATCGATAAACATAGGGTCTCCTAACAAAAAAACTGCTGCACGGGCAGAGCCGTGCAGCAGTTGGGAGGGATGCGGTTACTGTGCGGCCTGTGAAGAAGCGGTAGAGGCGGCCGCATTGTCGGCAGCTGGAACCGTGCCGGTATTGGCAATATACAGGCTGAGGAACACACCCATGATGAGGGTGGCAACAGCCATCAGGATCGCATTCCGGATCAGATGCTTTTTCATCTGTTTGTACTCCTTTGAAAGGATTTACTTTGCAGGCTTGAAGCTGTCGCGCAGGGTGACCACGCGGTTGTACACGCCGGGGTTCTTGCTGTCCGGGGTGAAGAAGCCGGTGCGGACAAACTGGAACTTCTCGCCGGGCTTGGCATCCTTCAGGCTCTCTTCCAGCTTGCAGCCCTTGCGCACCACAACGCTCTCGGGGTTCAGGTAATCCTTGTAGTCGCTGCCCTCGGGGATGGCGTTCATGTTGGCCTCGGTAAACAGCTTGTCATACAGGCGGACTTCAGCATCCACAGCGTGGTCAGCGCTGACCCAGTGGATGGTGCCCTTGACCTTGCGGCCATCGGCGGGGTTGCCGTTGCCGGTCTCAAGGTCGGCGGTGCAGTGGATGGCGGCGATGCTGCCGTCGGGGTTCTTCTCCACGCTCTTGCACTTGACGATGTAAGCGCCCATCAGACGAACCTCGCCGCCAATGGTCAGACGCTTGAACTTCGGGGGCGGCACCTCGGCAAAGTCCTCACTCTCGATCCACAGCTCGCGGGTAAAGGCGACCTTACGGGTGGAGGCATCGTTGGCTTCGCGGTTGGGGTTGTTGGCCACCTCAAAGAACTCGGTCTTGTCGGCGGGATAGCTGTCCACGACCAGCTTTACAGGGTCCAGCACGGCGATCCGGCGCTGGGCGGTCAGGTCCAGCTCACTGCGGATGCAGGCTTCCAGCTGACGCATGTCGATCAGGTTGTCGGACTTGGAGATGCCGGCCTCCCGCACAAAGGTGAAGATGGAGGTGGGGGTGTAGCCGCGGCGGCGCAGGCCGCACAGGGTCGGCATCCGGGGATCATCCCAGCCGTCCACGATGCCCATTTCCACCAGCTCGCGCAGGTAGCGCTTGCTCATCACGGTGTTGGTCATGTTCAGGCGGGCGAACTCGCGCTGCTTGGGGAACTCGGTGCCAAAGATATTCTCGATGACCCAGTTGTACAGGGGACGATGATTCTCGAACTCCAGGCTGCACATGCTGTGGGTGATGCCCTCAATGGCATCCTGGATGGGATGCGCAAAATCGTACATGGGGTAGATGCACCACTTATTGCCCTGGCGGTGGTGTTCAGCATACTTGATGCGGTAGATGGCCGGGTCGCGCATGTTCATGTTGGGGCTGGCCAGGTCGATCTTGGCACGCAGGGTCTTTTCGCCCTCCTGGAACTCACCGGCACGCATCCGGCGGAACAGGTCCAGATTCTCCTCCGGGGTGCGGTCACGCCACGGAGAGGGACGGCTGGGCTTGCCGGCATCGGCACCACGGTACTCGCGCATCTCGTCACGGGTCAGGTCGTCCACGTAGGCCTTGCCCTCCAGGATGAGCTTCTCGGCGTACTCGTAGCACTTGTCAAAGTAATCGCTGCCATAGAAGATGCCGCCGTTGGGGTCAGCGCCCAGCCAGTGCAGATCCTCAATGATGCTGTTGACATACTCCTCACCCTCGCGGGCGGGGTTGGTGTCGTCCAGGCGCAGGTTGAACTTGCCGCCATACTGGTTTGCGATGGACCAGTTGATGTAGATGGCCTTGGCGCTGCCGATGTGCAGGTAGCCGTTGGGCTCCGGCGGGAAGCGGGTATGGATCTCGCTGATCTTGCCCTCGGCCAGGTCAGCATCGATGATCTCCGTCAAAAAGTTTTTATCTGCCATAGTGGTTTCCCCCTTGGTTTCAGGGCATCGCAGCCCGGAATTACACTTTCTTTCAATACACTTTATAATACACCATTTTTGGCTCTGCTTCAAGGCAAAAATACAAAGTAAGGGTGGTTTTCGGTGCCATGAGCAGATTTCCGCATTCTGCGCACTTGACGAATGCGCAAAAAAAGGGTATAGTATGATAGTATTCAGATTTTACGGGGTGTTGCGCAGTTGGTAGCGCGCCTGCTTTGGGAGCAGGAGGCCGCGAGTTCGAGTCTCGCCACTCCGACCACGAGAAAAGCCACGATAAACCGTTTATAAGCGCGGTTTTGTCGTGGCTTTGTTTCTGTCATTTAGATGATATAATCATTCCCCGCCTGATCGGGTGCGGCGAGGTCGGCCAGAGTGATCTTGCCAAAGTAGTCGGCGATCATGTCGTTCAGGCCCTTCCACATCGTATAGGTTCGGCAGTTGGGCAGCCGTTCGCAGGCGGGAGCACCGGGCACAAGGCAGCTCACGGGGGCAAGGCTGCCCTCGGTCAGCAGCAGGATCTCTGCCACGGTGTACTGGTCGGGGGTGCGGGTCAGCCGGTAGCCGCCGCCCTTGCCGCGCAGACCTTCCAGAAAGCCGTTCTGTACCAGCACCTTCAGGATGTTTTCCAGATATTTTTCCGAGATCTCCTGCCGTTCGGCGACCTCCTTCAGCGGCACATACCGCTCCGCCTGGTGTTCGGCCAGGTCGATCATTACGCGCAGTGCGTAACGGCCCTTGGTTGAAACGATCATAGCTTTTCTCCTTATCAACCCCTCAGACGCTTCGCGCCAGCCGCCCAGTCAGGGGCGGCAATGCGCAGGCATGGATGGTGGGGTTGTCCCCTTCTCATTAACAAACCTATTATACAACAGGGTTTGTAACTTTTCAATCGCTTTTTTCGCTTTTTCCATTGACAAAGGGGGAAAAGAGGACTATAATACCATCAAACCTACAAAACATGTTGGTTTACAGGAAATATGCAATGCGTCAGAATAGCATCCCGGGCTCTGCGCCCGCAGAGGGAGGACTTTTACTATGAGCAAGATTTACACTTCCGCAGATCAGCTGATTGGCCACACTCCGCTGCTGGAGCTGACCCATATTGAGAAGGAAGCAGACCTGAAGGCCACCGTTCTGGCCAAGCTGGAATACTTCAACCCCGCCGGCTCTGTCAAGGATCGCATTGCCAAGAAGATGATCGACGATGCCGAGGCCACCGGCAAGCTGAAGCCCGGTTCCGTGATCATTGAGCCTACCTCCGGCAACACCGGCATTGGTCTGGCCGCTGTGGCCGCTGCCAAGGGCTACCGCATCATCATCGTGATGCCCGAGACCATGAGCGTGGAGCGCCGCCAGCTGATGAAGGCTTACGGCGCAGAGCTGGTCCTGAGCGAGGGCGCAAAGGGCATGAAGGGTGCCATTGCCAAGGCGGATGAGCTGGCAAAGGAGATCCCCAACGCCTTTATCCCCGGCCAGTTCGTGAACCCTGCCAATCCGCAGGCACACATCGAGACCACCGGCCCTGAGATCTGGGAGGACACCGATGGTCAGGTCGATCTCTTTGTGGCTGGCGTTGGCACCGGCGGCACCGTTACCGGCGTGGGCAAGTACCTCAAGAGCAAGAACCCCAATGTCAAGGTCGTGGCTGTGGAGCCTGCCTCCTCTCCTGTGCTGAGCAAGGGCGTTGCAGGTGCGCACAAGATCCAGGGCATCGGCGCGGGCTTTGTGCCGGATGTGCTGGATACCAAGGTCTACGATGAGATCATCACCGTGACCAATGAGGATGCCTTTGCGACCGGCCGCCTCATCGGCCACAAGGAAGGCGTTCTGGTGGGGATCTCTTCCGGTGCTGCGGTCTGGGCTGCGCTGGAGCTGGCAAAGCGCCCCGAGAACGCAGGCAAGAAGATCGTTGCCCTGCTGCCCGATACCGGCGACCGTTATCTGTCCACCCCGCTGTTTGCTGAATAAGCTGTAACCCCAAAGCTGCTGCGCAGAAATTTTTGCGCGGCAGCTTTTTTTGTGCTACAATAAACCCATCAATTCCAAGGAGAACTGTTATGAACTACTACGCCGCCCCGATGGAGGGGCTGACAGACCGCATCTGGCGGCAGGCCCACCAGCGCTGGTTCGGTGCACCGGAGGCCCCGGTGCGGTACTATGCGCCGTTTCTCTCGCCGCCGGAGAACCGGGTGCTCATCAAAAAGAAGATGGCTGAGCTGGAACCGGCGGCCAACCCGGGGGTGCAGGTCATCCCGCAGCTGCTGGCAAAGGACGGCGAACTTGCCGCCTGGATGATCGGGGAACTTCGCCGGATGGGCTATACCGAGGTCAACCTGAACTTCGGGTGTCCCTCCGGTACCGTGACAGCCAAGGGCAAGGGTTCCGGAATGCTCCGGGACCCGCAGAAGCTGGATGCCTTTCTGGACGCTGTCTTTTCGCAGGCAGGCGGGCCGGTGTCGGTCAAGACCCGGTTGGGCGTGGCCCGGGCGGAGGAGTTCGGGGAGATCCTGAACGTTTACAACAAATACCCCCTCTGCGAGCTGACCATCCATCCCCGGGTGATGAAACAGCTCTACCGCGGCCAGGCCGACCGGGAAGCCTTTGCTGTCTACCTGCCCGCCTGCACTGCTCCGGTCTGCTACAACGGCGATGTGACCACCGTGGATGACCTGCGGGCACTGGAAGCGGCATTCCCGGAACTGTCTGGCATCATGGTGGGCAGGGGCCTCATCGCAGACCCTGCCCTTCTGCGCAAGGCTGTGGGCGGCCCTGCCGCTTCCCGGGAGGAACTGCGCGGCTACCATGATGAGCTCTATCACGGCTACACCGAAGCCTTTGGGATGGCCAGCTGTGCCGTGAGCCGGATGAAGGCCCACTGGTTCTACCTCATCCACCTTTTCGATGGGGCAGACGCACTGGAAAAGCCCCTGCGCAAGGCCCGGGAAGGCTGGGAGTATGAGACGGTGGTGAACCAGATCTTTGCCTGCTGGCCAAAATAAAAGCCCGCCGCCTCCTGCGAGGCAGCGGACTTGTGTAAGCACGGCTCAGACGTTCAGGTAGCTGCGGAGCATGGCCTGCAGCAGATCGTCACGGTCAACTTTGCGGATGAGGGAGCGGGCTCCCTTGTATGTGGTGATATAGGTGGGATCTTCGGACAGGATATAGCCCACCAGCTGATTGACCGGATTGTAGCCCTTTTCCTTTAATGCATCGTACACCTGCTGTACGATCTCGTGAATCTCGTAGTCCTTTTTGTCGTGGATCGAAAAAATAGCAGTCGCGTCGCCCACGCAATGCACCCCCTTCGGTATCCCTCTCGCATTCCGTTCCGAGAGGTCATTGGAACTTATAGCCCATTGTACACGAAATGAACGCTGACTTCAAGATTCCAAGCTGGAATTTGCACACTTTGCCTAAAAATTTTTGAAAATTTGAGTAAAAAGAACGGAGCGAATTTTCCCGTTCAGGAGGTTTTTCATGGTCTACGGAATCGGCTGCGATCTGTGCAGCATTGCGCGGATGGAAAAGAGCCTGCTGGGCCCCCATGGCGCGGTCTTTGCACGCCGGGTGTTCGGCCCGGCGGAGCAGGCGGCACTGGGCCTGCCTCTGGCAGAGGAAGAGGGCACGGCCCGACGCACCGCCCATACCGTGGCCAGCGCGGCGGCGGACTTTGCGGCCAAGGAGGCTTTCCTCAAGGCGGCGGGCACCGGTCTGCGGGAGCCCTTCTCCCTCTGCGAGATCGAAGCCGTCCGCCTGCCCGGCGGGGCACCGGCCTATCACTTTTCCGGCCGGAGCGCCCAGTGGGTGGAAGCACGCCGCCTGCGGGCACATCTCTCCCTGAGCCATGAAGACGGCATGGCCATGGCGTACTGCATCCTGGAAACGGAAACCTGAACTTCCCGTCTGCATACAATGGAATAAGCCCGCGCGTGCATAGCGGCCCTGCAGTCGGCTCATACTAAAGGCAGAGCGACTGAGGATGCGCAAAACGCACCACATAGCGGGCGCATCCTCCAAAATCAGGGAGGGAAGATTCCATGGAGGTACACAGAGGAGAAGTTTTTTACGCCGATCTTTCGCCGGTGGTGGGCTCGGAACAGGGCGGCATCCGGCCGGTGCTCATCGTCCAGAACGAGATCGGCAACCGGCACAGCCCCACCGTGATCGCAGCGGCCATTACATCCCGGCTGGATAAAGCCCGCCTGCCCACCCATATCAACATCCGGGCGGCAGATACCGGCCTTGCCAAGGACAGTGTGGT
Source organism: Faecalibacterium sp. Marseille-Q4137 (assembly GCF_017377535.1). Taxonomy (NCBI): domain Bacteria; kingdom Bacillati; phylum Bacillota; class Clostridia; order Eubacteriales; family Oscillospiraceae; genus Faecalibacterium; species Faecalibacterium sp. Marseille-Q4137. The sequence goes on along the minus strand of NZ_JAFREK010000023.1, from coordinate 36,682 downwards.
GCTGCTGGAACAGATCCGCACGCTGGATAAGCACCGCCTGCGCGAACGGGCCGGGCAGATCACGCCTGAGGATCAGCGCCGGGTGAATCAGGCACTGGATGTCAGCCTTGGGCTGGACAGCTACTGACAAAAAATGAGACTGCCAAGGCCTGGCAGTCTCATTTTTTTGATGATTCCAGTTATTTTACGCTGTCCTGCGCGTCGTGGAGCAGGGCATATTCGCGGATCTTTTCCAGCGTCTGCTCGCTCAGGATATGCTCTGCCTTGCAGGCATCCTCGGCGGCGACCTCCTCGTCCACGCCCAGCTGCACAAAGAAATGGGTCAGCAGGCGGTGGCGGCTGTAGATGCGCTCTGCGATCTCGCGGCCCGGTTCCAGCAGGGTCAGGTTGCCCTCACCGTCCACCGCGATATAGCCGTTCTCCCGCAGCTTCTTCATGGCAATGCTCACGCTTGCCTTGGTATAGCCCAGCTCATTGACCACATCGATGGAACGGACACGGCCCATTCTCTGGTTGAGCATCAGGATCGTTTCAAGATAATCTTCTGCGGATTGGTGGATCTGCATGGTATCGGCCTCCTGCCTTCTTGATTCCCGGCCCGGGGCTGAAAACGCACGTCGGTTCGGTTTGTTATAGAATACCACATTCTCCCGGGGGATGCAAGCAATCCTTAAAAGTTTGTTAAAGCAAACCAACTGAAACATGAAAAATCTGTGGGTTTGTGCGCAGGAACCACCGGGCAGCAGGCAGGGGGAAAGGGAAGAGGAAGGTAAAAGGAAGGTTTTTTGTGTGAAACTCACAGTCTCCAACGTGTTTTTGAACAACAGCTGTGCAAGCCGCAGAAAATGGCTCCAAGATAGAAATTGGGTGTGTCGAAATCTGTTTTTTGTGATAGAATAAGAACAGATATGCGCTTTCAGCATCTGATTTCATCGTCAAGACAACAGGAACATTGAAGGAGTTGTAAGTATGTCCAACGAGATCAATCCGATGGCATTTTTCCAGGAACCCAGCGTGGCAGACCTGCGTCTGCTGGCCTGTCCCGGTGCGGAGGAGCTGACCAAGCTGATCGACCAGCATCTGGTGGAATGGGCAAAGTCCGCAGGCGTGGAGAAGGATAGCTTTATCATCCCCTGCGAGTGCCCCCGCTTCCAGAGCGGTGACGCAAAGGGCCTGGTCAGGGAGTCTGTGCGCGGCGACGATATCTTTATCGTTATCGATCCGGGCAATTACAGCGTTACCTACAACCTGTTCGGTTACGAGAACCACCTCTCCCCGGATGACCACTTTGCCAACCTCAAGCGCCTGATCCAGGCAGTGGCCGGCAAGGCACACCGTGTGTCCGTTATCATGCCCAGCCTGTACGGCGGCCGCCAGCATCGCCGCGTGGTTCGCGAGAGCCTGGACTGCGCTGTGGCTCTGCAGGAGCTGCAGACCATGGGCGTGCGCAACATCATCACCTTTGATGCCCACGATCCCCGCGTTCAGAACGCTGTGCCGCTGCTCAGCTTCGACAATGCAATGCCCACCTATCAGGTGCTCAAGAGCCTGCTGAAGAAGAACCCCGAGATCAGCTTTGATAAGGAGAAGTTCATCGTGGTCAGCCCCGACGAGGGTGCCATGAACCGCAACATGTACTTCTCCAGCGTGCTGGGCTGCAACCTGGGCATGTTCTATAAGCGCCGCGATTACACCCGCGTGGTGAACGGCCGCAACCCCATTGTGGCACACGAGTATCTGGGCGATTCCGTTGAGGGCAAGACTGTCTTTATCGCCGACGATATCATCGCTTCCGGTGAGAGCATGCTGGAGGTTGCCGGCAACCTGAAGGAGCGCGGCGCTGCCCGCATCATTGCCAACGCGACCTTCCCGCTGTTCACCAGCGGCCTGAAGAAGTTCGATCAGGCAGTTGCCGATGGCAAGCTGGACTACGTTGTGGGCACCAACCTGACCTACCGCCAGCCCGAGCTGCTGACCCGCGACTGGTATGTTGACGTGGATGTCTCCAAGTATGCTGCCTACTTTGTGGTGGCACTGAACCACGATATGTCTGTTTCCAGCATCATCGATCCCATCAAGAAGATCGAGGCTCTGCTGGCAAAGCGCAGCTGATCAGAAAGAATGCAATGCAAAAGGAGCTGTACTCCCGCGGGGGTACAGCTCCTTTTTGTATATGCGGCATTCGGCGGAAGCCGGGGCTGCTGTTCCTCAGCGGTTCCGGTAGGCCTCCGGGCCTTCCAGATACAGATCCCCGCCGTGGGCATCCAGGATGACAGTCAGGGGCATGTCCTGCACGGTCAGGCGGCGGACGGCCTCACAGCCGAGGTCGGGCCAGGCGATGACCTCCAGCGTCTGGATGCGTTTGGCCATCAGGGCACCGGCACCGCCCAGAGCGGCCAGATAGACCGCGCCGTTGCGGACAACGGCTTCCTTGACAGCGGCATCCCGCTTGCCCTTGCCGATCATAATTTTGTTGCCCAGGTCCAGCAGGCGGGGGCTCATGGCATCCATCCGGCCGCTGGTGGTGGGGCCGGCAGAGCCGATGACCTCACCCGGGCGCTCCGGGGTGGGGCCGACATAGTAAATGGCGCTGCCCTCAAGATCGAAGGGGAGCGGTTCGCCCCGGTCCAGTGCTTCGATCATCCGCTTGTGGGCCTGATCCCGGGCGGTGTATACCACGCCGGAGAGCAATACGGTATCGCCTGCCCTGAGGGGGGCCAGATCCTGGGCGGTGCAGGGGGTGGTTAAGGTATATTGCATAGGTTTCTCCTTTGTACAACCTCTCAGTCGGGCTTGCGCCCGCCAGCTCCCCTGGTAGGGGAGCCTCTGGCGTATCCAGCAAGCTTTACCCGGCTGCCAAGGCCTCTCCTACTAGGAAAGGTGGCAATGCGAAGCATTGACGGAGAGGTTTGACCCTTATAAAGTCGCGCTGGCGCGGCGGGTGACATGGCAGGAAACGTTCACGGCCACGGGCAGGCCCGCCACATGGGTGGGCATCTGCTCAATGGCAAGGCCCAGACAGGTGGTCTGGCCGCCAAAGCCCTGCGGGCCGATGCCCAGCTCATTGATTGCGGTCAGCAGCTCCCGCTCCAGACCGGCATAGTAGGGATCGGGGTTGGGAACATCCAGCGGGCGGAGCAGCGCCTTTTTGGCCAGATAGGCCACCTTGTCAAAGCTGCCGCCCACGCCGATGCCCAGCACGATGGGCGGGCAGGGGTTGGAACCGGCCAGCTGGACGGTCTCCAGCACGAACTTCCGGAAGCCCTCCACGCCGTCGGCGGGCTTGAGCATCTGGATGCGGCTCATGTTCTCGCTGCCAAAGCCCTTGGGGGCCACGGTGATGGTGCAGCCGTCGCCGTCCACCAGATGAACGGTGATGGCTGCGGGGGTGTTGTCGCCGGTGTTGCCCCGGCGCAGCGGGTCAGCCACGATGCTCTTGCGCAGGTAGCCGTCGGTGTAGCCGCGGCGCACGCCCTCGTGGATGGCGGCTTCAAAGCTGCCGTCGATGTGGACATCGGTGCCCAGCTCCACGAACACGCAGGCCATGCCGGTGTCCTGGCAGATGGGCAGGTCTTTTTCTCTGGCGGCGCTCAGGTTAGACCACAGCAGGTCCAGGGTATTCTTTGCCAGCGGCCAGGGCTCTTCCTGCCGGGCCTTGTCCAGTGCCGCCTGCACATCCTGCGGCAGGCGGGTATTGGCCTCGATGCAGAGCCGGGCTACGGCATCGGTGATGGCTTGTGCGGAGATGTTCCTCATCTCGTGTTCCTCCCTTTACAGGCGGGCAACGCCGGTCTCGCGGGCAGCCTTTGCCACAGCAGCAGCCACGGCCTCGGCCACACGGGGGTCGAACGCGCCGGGGATGATGTTCTCCTCGCTGCGGTCGGCATCGGTGATTAGGTCAGCGATGGCATAGGCTGCGGCCAGCTTCATCTGGTCGTTGATATCGCGGGCGCGGACGCTCAAAGCACCCTTGAACAGGCCGGGGAAGCAGAGCACATTGTTGACCTGGTTGGGGAAGTCGCTGCGGCCGGTGGCCATCACGCGCACGCCGCCTGCCTTGGCTTCGTCCGGCATGATCTCCGGGGTGGGGTTGGCCATGGCAAAGACGATGGCATCCTTGTTCATGGTCTTGCACAGCTCGGTGGTCAGGATGCCGGGGCGGGACACGCCGATGAACACGTCGGCTCCCTCGATGGCTTCCTTCAGGCCGCCCTTGATCTGGCGGGGGTTGGTCACCTCGCCCAGCCAGTTCTTGTGGGCCTCGGCGCTGTTGCAGCCCTTGTACAGGGTGCCGAACTGGTCCACGGCCACGATATCCTTTGCGCCAGCGGTCATCAGCATCTTGATGATGGCAGTACCGGCAGCGCCAGGGCCGTTCAGGACGATGTGCACGTCCTCCATCTTTTTGCCCACCACGCGCAGGGCGTTGATGAGGGCAGCGGTCACCACGATGGCGGTGCCGTGCTGGTCATCGTGGAACACGGGAATATCCAGCTCCCGCTCCAGCGTCTCTTCGATCTCGAAGCACTCGGGGCTCTTGATATCCTCCAGATTGATGCCGCCAAAGGTGGGGGCAATGGCCTTGCAGGCCGCGATCACACTGGCGGCATCGTGGGCATCGATGCAGATGGGGAAGGCATCCACGCCGCCGAACTCCTTGAACAGCACGGCCTTGCCCTCCATCACAGGCAGACCAGCCTCGGGGCCGATGTCACCCAGGCCCAGCACGGCGGTGCCGTTGGAGACAACGGCCACCATGTTGCCCTTGAAGGTGTACTTATAAACATCGTCGGGGTTTTCCTTGATCTTGCGGCAGGGCTCGGCAACGCCGGGGGTGTAGGCGGTAGACAGGTCATCACGAGTCTTGACCTCCACCTTGCTGGTAATGCCCACCTTGCCGTGGTGGGTCTCGTGCATTTCAAGGGCGGCTTTGTTGTAATCCATGGGGTGTTCCTCCGTTTGTATCGGGCGCTTCCCGCGGAAGGAAGCGCCCGGGGTTTCTCGTATCTCCTTTATTTTAACAGAACCGGGCGGGCATTTCCACCGGAAAAGCCGCTTTTTCGGTCGGTGCCCCGCAAAAGTCGGACAAACCCGGCGCTCTATTTGTGGAATTTCTGCAAAATTCTTTTCTTTTTCACTTTTGCCCTTTATAATAAGGTCTGTACTATGCGACCCGAATCTGAACCCGGCGGGATGCCGGTGTTCCAACAGGAGGAACTTTATTTTGAAAAAGATCATCACAAAGGCGGTCTGCCTGCTCTGCGCCGGTGCGCTGGTGCTGGGCGCAGCAGGCTGCTCCAAGTCCGCTGATTCTTCTTCTGCCGCTTCCAGCACAGCCGCCGCTGTTTACGGCAGCGCGGAAGATTACGATTACGAGAACTTCTCCTACAGCAGCGGTCTGGACGAGAATGGCTACTGGGAGGGCGTGAAAGCGCTTGACTATGTCACCCTGCCCGAGAACTTTGCAAGCCTTACCTTCAAGCGTTCTGAGATCGAGCCCACCGAGGAGGAGATCCAGAGCGAGATCGACAGCCTGCTCAGCGACCACGCCACCGAGAAGCAGGTGACGGACCGTGCCGCAGCGGACGGCGATACCGTCAACATCGACTATGCCGGTTCCGTGGATGGCGTTGCGTTCAGCGGCGGCACTTACAGCGGCTACAGCCTGACCCTGGGCAGCGGTACTTTCGTCGATGGCTTTGAGGATCAGATCGTAGGCCACACCCCCGGCGAGACCTTTGATGTCACCGTGACCTTCCCGGAGGGATACAGCGATTCTACCGATTCCGAGGGCAACACCGTTGTCCTGAGCGGCAAAAAGGCTGTGTTCTCCGTTACCCTGAACTACATCAGCGAGAAGGTCCTGCCCGAGCTGACCGACGCGTGGGTGGCCGAGAACTACGGCGAGAGCGATGATGTTCACACCGTGGAGGAGCTGAAAGCGCTCTACCAGAAGATGCTTTACAACACCAACCTGCAGAACGCCATCATGGACGACCTGCTGGCAAACTCCACCTTCAAGGAGCTGCCCAAGGAGGTCACCGATTATCAGGTGAACCAGTGCCTGAACTACTACTACACCATGGCCAACTACTACGGCTACGATCTGGACAGCTTTGTGCAGACCGCCGCTGGCTATGAGAACGCCGATGCCCTGCTGGAGGGGATGAGCGACAGCATCACCACCTACTCCAAGGAGGCCCTGCTCTATCAGGCAGTGGCCGAGACACTGGACATCGTGCCCACCCAGGAGCAGATCGATACCTATTCCTCCTACACCGGCACCTACGGTGAGAACTACTGCACCATGGTTGCCCTGATGGATGCCGTCACCGATGCGCTGACGGAAAGCGCAGTGGTGAGCTGAGTGTCCTGCCCCCCATATCAAGAGAACTTGTGCCGCTTCGGGTCTGCCGGGGCGGCATTTTTGTCTTGTTTGCAAACAATTTGTGAATTGTTGCCGTACCATCGAAAACCCTATTGACAAAGTGGGGTGTTTGGAGTATAGTTTTAGCAGTCGAACAGATAGAGTGCTAAAAATGAAATGGCAATCGATCTGAAAGACTGCTGAAATAACATTTCCGGTACGAATGGAGGTCGATTCTATGAATACCAATCAATATACGCAGAAAACGCTGGAAGCTCTGCAGGCTGCCCAGCAGCTGGCGGTGGAGTACCAGCACAACGCTTTGGAGCCGGAACATCTGCTGCACGCCCTGGCTTCGCAGGAGCAGGGCCTGATCCCGCAGCTTCTGCAGAAGCTGAACGTGGACCCGGGCAGCTTTGCCGCTGCTGTGGCCGAAAAGCTGTCAGCCCTGCCCCGGGTGTCCGGCTCCGGCCGTGACCCGGACAAGGTCTATATCTCGCAGGCAACGGATAAAGTCCTGAGCGCCGCCGCCCGGGAAGCCAAGGCCATGAAGGACGAATACGTCAGTGTGGAGCATGTGTTCCTGGGCCTGCTGGATGAGCCGACCCAGAACACCACGGAGCTGTTCCGCGCCTTCAACATCAAGAAGGATGCGTTCCTGCAGCAGCTGACTGCCGTGCGCGGCAACCAGCGCGTGACCAACGACAACCCCGAGGATACCTACAACGCTCTGCAGAAATATGGCCAGGATCTGGTCGATCTGGCCCGGAAGCAGAAGCTGGACCCCGTGATCGGCCGTGATCAGGAGATCCGCAACGTCATCCGTATCCTGTCCCGTAAGACCAAGAACAACCCCTGCCTGATCGGTGAGCCCGGCGTTGGCAAGACTGCCATCGCCGAGGGTCTGGCCCAGCGGATCGTGCGCGGCGATGTGCCCGAGAACCTGAAGAACCGCACCGTGTTCAGCCTGGACATGGGCGCGCTGGTGGCCGGTGCAAAGTACCGCGGCGAGTTTGAGGAGCGCCTGAAGAGCGTCCTGAATGAGGTCAAGAAGAGCGAGGGCAAGATCATCCTCTTCATTGATGAGCTGCACACCATCGTGGGTGCGGGCAAGACCGACGGTGCCATGGATGCAGGCAACCTGCTCAAGCCCATGCTGGCCCGGGGTGAGCTGCACTGCATCGGCGCGACCACGCTGGACGAGTACCGCCAGTATATCGAAAAAGACCCCGCTCTGGAGCGCCGGTTCCAGCCGGTGCAGGTGGATGAGCCCACGGTGGAGGACACCATTTCCATCCTGCGTGGCCTGAAGGAGCGCTATGAGGTGTTCCACGGCGTGAAGATCAGCGATAATGCGCTGATCGCCGCCGCAACCCTCTCTGACCGCTATATCACCGACCGTTTCCTGCCGGATAAGGCCATCGACCTGGTGGATGAAGCCTGCGCCATGATCAAGACTGAGATGGACAGTATGCCCAGCGAGATGGATGATCTGGCCCACCGCATCACCCAGCTGCAGATCGAGCAGGTCAGCCTGAAAAAGGAGACCGATGCCCTGAGCCAGAGCCGCCTGCATGAGCTGGAAAAGGAACTGGCCGAGCTGCAGGATAAGTTCCGCAGCATGAAGGCAAAGTGGGAAAACGAGAAGAACGCCATTGGCAAGGTACAGACCCTGCGTGAGCAGATCGAGCAGACCAATGCCGCCATTGAGAAAGCCCAGCGTGAGTATGACCTGAACAAGGCTGCTGAGCTGAAATACGGCAAGCTGCCCGAGCTGCAGAAACAGCTGGAAGCGGAGGAAAAGCTGGCCAACGAGAAGAAGGAGGACAGCCTCCTGCGTGACCGTGTGACCGACGAGGAAATTGCCCGCATCGTGGCCCGCTGGACCGGCATCCCGGTGGAGAAGCTGGTGGAGGGCGAGCGCGAGAAGCTGCTGCACCTGGACGATGTGCTCCACAAGAGAGTCATCGGTCAGGACGAGGCCGTGACCAAGGTGAGCGAGGCCATCCTGCGCAGCCGCGCCGGGATCGCAAACCCCAACCGCCCCATCGGCAGCTTCCTCTTCCTCGGCCCCACCGGTGTGGGCAAGACCGAGCTGGCCAAGGCGCTGGCACAGGCTCTGTTTGACGATGAACGCAACATGGTGCGTATCGATATGACGGAGTATATGGAGAAGTTCAGCGTCAGCCGCCTGATCGGCGCGCCTCCGGGATACGTGGGTTATGAGGAGGGCGGCCAGCTGACCGAGGCTGTCCGCCGCAAACCCTACAGCGTGGTGTTGTTCGATGAGGTGGAAAAGGCCCACCCCGATGTGTTCAACATCCTGCTGCAGGTGCTGGACGATGGCCGCATCACCGACAGCCAGGGCCGTACCGTGGACTTCAAGAACACGGTGATCATCCTGACCTCGAATCTGGGCAGTGACATCATTCTGAACGATCTGGAGCAGCGCCGGGTACAGGGTTCCAACGAACTCAGCGACGAGGCAAAGCATCAGATCGACCTGCTGCTGAGGAGCAAGTTCCGCCCCGAGTTCCTGAACCGTCTGGACGAGATCGTCTACTACAAGAGCCTGACCAAGGACGAGATGCGCAAGATCGTGGATCTGCAGCTGGCAGACCTGCGCGGCCGCATGGACGAGGGCAAGCATCTGAATCTGGACGTGACCACCGCCGCCAAGGACTACATCATCGATTCTGCCTACGACAGCGTCTATGGTGCCCGCCCCATCAAACGGTTCATCCAGAGCCGGGTGGAGACTTTGATCGCCAAGGCGATCATTCAGGGCCGCTATGCCGAGGGCAGCACCCTGACCGTGGATTACGACGGAAATGCCCTTGTGCTGAAATGATTTTCCACAGTTTTACCAGTTTTGTACCTCTGTGCCGGCTGTAATGCTTGCATGGGGGTGCGGAATATGATATTATAACAAGTAACATTGATGTGCTTTTCATCGCGGAACAGCCACGGTGGAAAGCACATTTTTGTATCCCTAGGAAAGAACTCCTTCCGTCATCGCTGCGCGATGCCACCTCCCTCGGTGAGGGAGGCTGACCGTGCGGCAAGGCTCCCTCTTTGAGGGAGCTGGCTGCGAAGCAGACTGAGGGGGTCCGTTCTTTAATAAAAAACAGAAAGTTGAGTGTGATTTTCCTTTATTATGGACGATGGCAGTATGACGCTCTGGGTAGCGCTGGTGATCCTGGTGGGTTTCTCCGCCTTTTTCTCCGCATCCGAGACCGCATTTTCCTCCCTGAATCAGATCCGCCTGAAAAGCCGCGCCGAGGACGGCGATTCCTCTGCCGCCCGGGTGCTGGCCATGGCGGAGCAATACGATAAGCTGCTTTCCACCATCCTCATCGGCAACAATATCGTGAACATCGCCGCCGCTTCCATCGGCACCATCCTGTTTACCCAGATGCTGGGTGCCGAGCGGGGCGCAACGATGTCCACCATTGTGCTGACGATCATCGTGCTGATCTTTGGCGAGGTGACTCCCAAGAGCCTGGCCAAGGAGATGCCGGAAAAGGTGGCCACGGCAGTCTCGCCCTTCCTTGTGCTCCTGATGGCCCTGATGACCCCGCTGACCTGGCTGTTCACCCAGTGGAAAAAGCTGCTGGGCCACTTTGTCCACAGCGGCGAGGCCGATACCATCACAGAGGGTGAGCTGATGACCATGGTCAGCGAAGCTGAAAACGACGGCGAACTGACCGACCGGGAAAGCGAGCTCATCCGCAGCGCCATCGAGTTCGATGACGTGGAGGTGGAGGAGATCCTGACCCCTCGTGTGGATGTGGTGGCTGTGGAGGATGATATCCCGCTGGAGGAGCTGGCCCAGACCTTTGCGGAGTCCGGTTACTCCCGTCTGCCTGTCTACCACGGCACCATTGATAATATCATTGGTGTGGTACATGAAAAGGATTTCTATATCGCCCGCCTGAAAAAGGCGACCAAGATCGATGATCTGGTGGTGCCCACCCTGTATACCACGGGCTCCACGCAGATCTCCCAGTTGCTGCGCACCCTCCGGGAGCAGCACCACCACCTGGCCGTTGTTGTGGACGAATACGGCGGCACCGAGGGTATCATCACGCTGGAGGATATCCTGGAAGAGCTGGTGGGTGAGATCTGGGATGAGCACGACGAGGTCACTGAGGACTTCCGCAAGCAGTCGGACGGCAGCTGGCTGGTGTCCGGCTCTGCCAGCGTCGATGATCTGTATGAGGAGCTCGACCTGCCGGAGGAAGAGGACATCGATTCCAATACCGTCAACGGTCTGGTGCAGGAAAAGACCTGCCATCTGCCCAAGGTAGGCGACCGCTTTACCCTGGGCGAGTACGATGGTGTTGTTACCCGCACCGCCAAGCGCCGCGTGACGGAGGTGCGCCTGACCCCCGCCGCCCCGGCTGAGGATGCCGAGAAGGACGACGAAAAGGATAAGCGCTTCTCCCGCCTTGCACAGCGCGGGGAGAGCCGCTGACAGGAAGCGTAAGATAGAAACAGTGAAACGCCGCCGGGTGGAGCTTTTGGCTCTGCCCGGCGGCGTTTTCTTGATTCAAGTCCTTGCCCGCGGCCCTGCACTGTGCTAAACTGAATAAAATACAGAACGCAGGAGGACAAGGAACTTGAAACGGATGTCGAAGTTTGCGCGCCGGTGTGCGGCGCTGATGCTGGCGGTGGTGCTGCTCTGCATGGCAGTGCCTGCCGCCTTTGCGGCGGAAGGGGACACCCTGCCCGCCGGTGCCACCACCATGGGCGGTGCCAACACTACTCTGATCCCGGACGAGGAGGAAAACTGCCTGAGCTGGCTCTTCGGCTCTGGCGATACCATCACCATGCCCTACCTGAACGTCAAGGGGCAGGGCCTGCGCCGGAACGTGACCCTGGATCTTGAGGACTGTCTGGTGGGCATCACCTACACCGAGCTGGGCTCCATTGGCAGCTATGTCAGTGACGCGGCGGCACAGCAGGCGTGGAAAGCGCAGGCGGTGGCCATCCACTCCTATCTGGAATACCACAAGAAATACGGCTCTTCGGCCAACGCGCTGGTGTACACCCCCGTGGATCAGATCCCTTCCTCTGCCCGCAGCGCCATCCGCAGGGCAGTCTCTGAGGTCAAGGACGAGGTGCTGACCTGCAACGGCAGTGTCATTGATGCAGTGTGGTCGGCCAGCGCGGGGTACAACACCCAGACCGGCGTGTACGGCACCTGCTCCGGTCTGGATGCCTGGGGCACCGATGTGCCCTATCTGCAGAGCGTGGAAAGCCCCTACGAGGAGCAGTATCACAACCTGATGCGCCGGATCATCGGCAAGGATTACCGCTACATCGAGTATAACGACAGCAAGACCGGCCAGCCCTACGAGAGCGCCGACACCACCCATAAGGATCTGGGCGGCTTTGTCCAGTACAATACCTTTGTCTCGAACGGAAAGAGCTACCGCTACATCGGCCAGTTCGTTTCCTCCCGTTATTGCTTTGATTTCAGCGCGGACGAGAACGGAACCCCCTGCATGAACTACTATGGCTTCGGCCACGGTGTGGGCATGAGCCAGTGCGGCATGGTGGGCTATGCGCAGGAGCAGGGCATGGGCTACCGGGACATCCTGCGCCACTACTATACCGGCGTGTCCTTTGGCACGGTGGGCAGCGGCAGCTCGAACGGAGGCCTGTTCGGCTGGCTGTGGAGCCTGCTGGGACTGCAATAAATTTTGCACCGGAAAGCGCAGGAAATGCGGAAAAGCGCTTCTCAAACGGGACGAAATCTGGTATACTATTATAGTTTGTAAAAATGCGTCTGGGCGGCGGAATGGCCCAGTGAAGTGGAGAAGTCGGAATGCAGTTGGAGAAAGCAAAGGAAACAAAGCAGGACATGGAGCGCTGCCGCCTGCTGGCACAGCGCATTGCGGAGGAGCTGGCCCCGGCAACAGCTGCGGTGCTGAACGCCGAGACCCCGGCGCTGGAAAAGGCCCTGCACCGGGCGGGCGTGGATGCCAACCCCTTTACAGTGGCTGCCCGGCAGGCAGACCTGCTGGTGGTGGAGGACCCCGCCTGGGTGGAGATGCCCGCGCAGCTGCCCGGACAGGTGCTGCTGGTGTTTACCGGCAGCAACGTGGCTGAGGGCTGGGCCGAGGAACTGGCCCGCCGGGGCTACTACCGGGATTTCCGCTGGCGCAGCCGGGGCCGTGCCCAGCAGTCGGCTCTGTACTGCACGGTCCAGCCTGCCACCGCCGAGATGATCGCGGGCTATGAGAAGGAGTTGGATCTCCTGCGTGACCGGATGGTGCGTGCCGAGCGCACCTGCAACGAGGAAGCCGCCCTCATTGAGCGGCTCCGCAGCGATCTTTCCCTGAGCCGCAGCCATGCCAAGAACCTGGAAAAGACCCTGAACGAGGTGACCAGCTCTACCTTCTGGAAGCTGACCTGGCCCATGCGGTATGTTGTCAGCAAGAGCCGCCAGATCTGGCACACCTTCCCGCTTTTCGTCCTGCTGGGTGAGCTGCGCCGGGACGGCATTTCGGGAGTGCGGGAGCACGCCCGCGCCAGGCGGGAGTATGCCGCCCTCTTCCCGGGGAACCTCCTGCGGGCCGACCGCTTTGCCCCGGTGGAGCTGCTGGTCAGGCAGGCGAACGATCAGCCTGCCGGTCCCAAGATCAGCATCGTGGTGCCTCTGTACAACACCCCGCTGGATTTCCTGGACGAGATGCTGGATTCCGTGGTGAACCAGACCTACAAGAACTGGGAGCTCTGTTGCGTGGATGCCGGTAAGGACGAGGCCGTAGGCCAGCATGTGCAGGCCCGTGCGAAGGCCGATGCACGCATCCGGTATCAGAAGCTGGAAAAGAATGAGCTGATTCCCGGCAACACCAACAAGGGCTTTGAGATGGCCACCGGTGAGTATATCGCCCTGCTGGACCACGATGACCTGCTGCATCCCTGCGCCCTGTGGTACGCGGCCAGGGCCATTGCCGAGCAGAAGGCCGACTTTGTCTACACCGACGAGGCGACCTTTGAGGGGAAGCCGGAGCATGTGGTGCTCTACCACTTCAAGCCCGACTTCATGCTGGACAACCTCCGCTCCAATAACTACATCTGCCACCTGACCGTGTTCAGCCGCGCCCTGATGGAGCGGGCCGGCGGCGGCGAGCGGATGGAGTACAACGGCAGCCAGGATTACGAGCTGTTCCTTCGCCTGACGGAGCAGGCTGAGAAGATCGTTCACATTCCTCATGCCCTGTATTACTGGCGCTCCAGCCCCGGCAGCACGGCGGCGGATATCTCCGCCAAGACCTACTGCATCGACGCAGGCATTGCGGCCCTCAAGGCCCACTATGCCCGCTGCGGGATCGCTGTGGACGATGTTGCCCTCATCCCCGGCACTCCGGGCTATTACAAGACCGATTACACCATCGAGCACCCGGGCCGGGTGAGCATCCTCATCCCCACCTGCGACCACATCCGGGATCTGGAGCTCTGCGTGGATTCCATCTATGCCCGCACCACCTACCCGGATTTTGAACTCATCCTCATTGAGAACAACAGCAAGCAGCCCGAGACCTTCCGCGCCTACGAGCGGATGCAGAAGGAACACCCGGACAACCTCAAGGTCGTGACCTGGGAGGGCAAGGGCTTCAATTACAGCGCCCTGAACAACTTTGGCGAGCAGTATGCCACCGGCGAATATCTGCTGCTGCTCAACAACGATACCGAGGTCATCACCCCCAACTGGCTGGAGGAAATGGTCATGTACGCCCAGCAGAAGCGGGTGGGCTGTGTGGGTGCAAAGCTGCTCTACCCCGATGACACCATTCAACATGCCGGCATCGGTTTTGGCATCGGCGGCGTGGCGGGCCACCTGCACAAGTATTTCCCGGCGGCATCCGATGGCTACATGGGGCGGCTGAACTATGTGCAGGATGTTTACGGCGATACCGCCGCCTGCCTGCTCATCCGCAGGGAAATCTATGATGAGATGAACGGCCTGGACGAGAGCTATGCCGTGGCCTTCAACGATGTGGATTTCTGTGTCCGTGTGCGGGAGGCGGGCTACACCAACGTGTTTACCCCCTTTGCTCAGCTCTACCACTACGAGAGCAAGAGCCGCGGCACCGAGGACAACCCCGAAAAGCAGAAGCGCTTCCAGGGCGAGGTGCTCCGCTTCCAGGCCCGCTGGGGAGACCTGCTGGCCGCGGGCGATCCCTGCACCAACCCCAACTTTGATATCCAGCGTGAGGACTTCACGCTGAAGATCCTGCCTTTGGAGTGAATTGATGAAACTATCAGCCTGTATTGTTGTATATAACGGCTATGACGAGGCGCTGAAGGCGGCGCAGACGGTGCTGCACTGCACACGCCGCTACCCGGTGACTCTGTATCTGGTGGACAATGCCAGCCCGGACGGCAGCGGCAAAAAGCTGGAGCAGGCCGTGGCGGACGGCCTGCTGGCGGCAGGTCCGGGCCAGCAGGTGGTGGTGCACTGCCGCACCGAGAACGGCGGCTTTGGCACCGGCCATAATATGATCCTGCCCGAGCTGGACAGTGATTTCCACTTTATCCTCAACCCGGATATCCAGCTGACCGCTGATACCCTGAGTGATCTGGCCGACTGGATGGCCGCCCACCCGGATGCCGTGATGGCCCGGCCCTCGCTGGTGTTCCCGGACGGCAAGCCCCAGCAGCTGCCCCTGCGTCGGTGCGCCCTGCGGCCCATGCTCTACCGCCAGCTGCCCCGGCTCAGCTTCTGGAAAGGCCAGAACGACCACTACCTGATGCTGGATGAGGACCTGACCAGGCCCATCGAGATCGAGTTCTGCACCGGCAGCTTTTCCGGTGTGCGCACCAGCACCTTCAAGGCGGTGGGCGGCTTTGACGAGAGCTACTTCATGTATGTGGAGGATGCGGATCTCACCCAGAAGATGCGCACCCGGGGCAAGGTGTATCTGGTGCCCCAGTATACCGCCATCCACGCCTGGCACCGCGCTGCCCACCGGGATCTCAAGCCCGCCCTCTGGCAGACGGGAAACCTGCTGAAGTATTTCCATAAGTGGGGCTTCAAGTGGTAAGAAACGCTCCACCATCGCGATGTGCTGCCGCCGTGGGCGGCTGAACGGTTCTATTTGACGGCCTGTTTCGGAAAAAATTCTGGAACAGGCCGTTTTTTCTTGCTTTTTTTTCGATTTGAGAGTAGAATAAGGTGTAAAACTATCTGATGCCGCCCCGCGCGGCCAGAACTTTTACCCTGTAACTTTGTTGACAGCGGACGCAGCTCCGCTTTGAATATTACGAGGTGAGCGTTTCACCCCGTATAGCTGCACAACTTTTTCAATACAAATAAAGGAGTGCACAAATTATGAAAGGCATTATTCTGGCCGGCGGTGCCGGCACCCGGCTTTATCCGCTGACGATGGTCACCAGCAAGCAGCTGCTGCCTGTCTACGATAAGCCCATGATCTACTATCCTCTGTCCACCCTCATGCTGGCGGGCATTCAGGATATCCTGATCATCTCCACCCCCACTGATACGCCGCGCTTTGAGGCGCTGCTGGGCGATGGCAGCCAGTACGGCATCCATCTGCAATATAAGGTCCAGCCCTCTCCCGATGGTCTGGCACAGGCCTTTATTCTGGGCGAAGAGTTCATCGGCGACGACTGCTGCGCCATGATCCTGGGCGACAACATCTTCTACGGCAACGGCTTCTCCAAGATCCTCAAGACTGCCGCCGCCAATGCAGAGACCAAGGGCCGCTGCACCGTGTTCGGCTATTATGTGCAGGACCCCGAGCGTTTCGGCATCGTGGAATTTGACCAGAACGGCAAGGTGCTGAGCGTGGAAGAAAAGCCCGAGCACCCGAAGAGCAATTACGCCATCACCGGCCTGTACTTCTACAACAAGGAAGTGGTTCAGATGGCAAAGCAGGTCAAGCCCTCTGCCCGCGGTGAGCTGGAGATCACGACCCTGAACGATATGTACCTGAAGAAGGACGAGCTGGATGTCCAGCTGCTGGGCCGCGGCTTTGCATGGCTGGATACCGGCACGATGGAGAGCCTGGTGGATGCCGCCGACTTCGTCCGCATGGTCGAGAAGCGTCAGGGCATCAAGATCAGCGCCCCCGAAGAGATCGCCTTCAAGTATGGCTGGATCGACCGCGAGACCCTGCTGGAGAGCGCTTCCCGCTATGGTAAGAGCCCCTACGGCCAGCACCTCAAGAACGTGGCCGATGGAAAACTGAGATATTGATGCAGGAGGGGAATCACCCATGAAAATCATCGTCACCGGCTGCAAGGGCCAGCTTGGCACCGAGATCATCAAGCAGCTGCGGGAGGGCCGCAGCGAGATCGGCCCCATTCCCGAAAAGCTGATGAATGCCACCGTGATCCCGGTGGACCTGCCGGAGCTGGACATCTCCAACTATAAGATGGTGGATGACTTCATCCGCCGCCAGCGCCCGGATGTCATCATCAACTGCGCCGCCTACACCAACGTGGACGGCTGCGAGGTGAACCACGACGCAGCCTTCAAGGCAAACGCTCTGGGCCCCCGCAATCTGGCACAGGCCGCCGAAAAGACCGGTGCCCGCCTGGTGCATGTCTCCACGGACTATGTGTTCTCCGGCCGTGAGAACGGCGGCATTGCACAGGACGAGGCCACCATCCCCGGCCCCATCAGCGCCTACGGCTCCACCAAGCTCATGGGCGAAAAGTATGTGGAGCAGTTCTGCCACCGCCACTTCATCGTCCGCACGGCATGGCTGTACAGCTACTACGGCAAGAACTTCGTCAAGACCATCGTCAACGCCGGCCGGAAATTCGGCAAGCTGGAAGTGGTCAACGACCAGTGCGGCAACCCCACCAACGCGGTTGACCTGGCCCATGAGCTGCTGCAGCTCTGCGTGACCCATGAGTACGGCCTGTATCACTGCACCGGTGAGGGCATCTGCTCCTGGTACGATTTTGCTTCCGAGATCATCCGCCTGTCTGGTGTGGATGCCTCTGTGGCCCCCTGCACCAGCGAGGAGTACAAGGCAAAGCATCCCGAAAGTGCCGACCGCCCCAAGTGGAGCGCACTGGACAACCGGATGCTCCGCTGCACCGTGGGCAACGATGTGCGGGACTGGAAAGAGGCCCTGGCCTGCTTCTTCGCCCACTGGGACGGCGAGAATGGGATGAAGTAAAGGTCAATTAAACCCCTCAGTCTCGCTCCGCTCGACAGCTCCCCTAATAGGGGAGGTGGCAATGCGAAGCATTGACGGAGAGGTTGTACAGAGGAAAAAGTCTGAAATGCAGGAGAGTAGTATGAAAAAATATCTGATCACCGGCTGCGCCGGTTTTATCGGCTCCAACTTTGTCCACTATATGCTCAAGAAGTACCCCGAGATCCTGCTGGTCAACCTGGATAAGCTGACCTACGCGGGCAATCTGGAGAACCTGAAGGATGTGGAGGGCGACCCCCGCCATGTGTTCGTGCAGGGCGACATCTGCGACAAGGAGCTGGTGGAGAGCCTGTTCGCAAAGTACGATTTCGATTATGTCATCAACTTTGCTGCTGAGAGCCATGTGGACCGCTCCATCAAGAACCCCGAGATCTTTGTCCAGAGCAACGTCATGGGCACCGTGAACCTGCTGCAGCGTGCCAAGGAAGCCTGGTACGATGCTGATGCCAAGACCTGGAAGGAAGGCAAGAAGTACCTGCAGGTCTCCACCGATGAGGTCTACGGCGCTCTGGGTGCCGAGGGCTACTTCATGGAGACCACCCCGCTGTGCCCCCACAGCCCCTACTCCTCCTCCAAGGCCAGCGCTGATATGTTCGTTATGGCATTCCACGATACCTACGGTATGCCCATCAACATCACCCGCTGCTCCAACAACTACGGCCCCTATCAGTTCCCCGAGAAGCTGATCCCCCTGATGATCAACAACGTCAAGCACCACAAGCAGCTGCCTGTCTACGGTGACGGTATGCAGATTCGTGACTGGCTGTACGTTGAGGATCACTGCAAGGCCATCGATATGGTCTGCAACGGCGGCAAGATCGGCGAGGTCTACAATGTGGGCGGTCACAACGAGCGCCCCAACATCTTCATCGTCAAGACCATCATCGCGCAGCTGCACGACCGCCTGAAGGACGACGGCATCAGCGAGGATCTGATCAAGCACGTTGCCGACCGTCTGGGCCACGACCGCCGCTACGGCATCGACCCCACCAAGATCAAGAACGATCTGGGCTGGTACCCCGAGACCCCGTTCGAGAAGGGCATCGTCCTGACCATCGACTGGTATCTCGAGCACGAGGAGTGGATGGAGCACATCACCAGCGGCAACTACCAGAAATACTACGAGGAAATGTACAAGAATAAGTAAGTTCTTGTTCGGTATATTGAAAAAGAGGGAACGTCCATCCGCAGACTGTTCGTAAAACAGTATTCAACAAATGACACGGCAACTGGATGTCAGGATTGGTTACTGTTCACTCCGCTGGGTCTAAAAAGCAAAAAGTCCCATGCCCGCACCGCCAAAGTGCTGGGCATGGGACTTTTTGCGTCTGGGAACGTTACACCTCTATCGAGGTGTAACATACTAGACTTTGGTACAAAGTCGTGTGCCAAAGGAGATTTTGCTCCTTTGGAATTTCCGTCATCATAGAGGAAAGAAACAATCTATTAACTTTCCCATGCAGCAACAATGCTTCTTTTTGGGTTTTGAGGATCAATAGTCACCTTTATAGGTGTTCCCTTGCTCACGAGAGGATTGAACCAAAACCAATGGGACTGTCCATAATAAGTGTCTTTTCCAATCTTATATTGGTACCGGATCACCCAAGGATAAATTACATCTTCATCAGCAAGGTGATAGGTACTCATGTGGAATTTTATGTGAACCCTTTTTACTGCATTAACTTTTCCGGAAACAATCTTTCCGTTTTTCAGCAGGTCTGCTTTGCGGATGTCTGTAATCCATGCTACCCCGATAATTGCGATAGCAATAAGCCACGCAGCTATGAGTGCCCCGATTCCAACTTGCTTATAGGCGATAGAAATCAGAAAAGCAACAAAAATCCCAACAGCACCAAGAATATGGAGCAAATCTTTAGAAAAGAACTTATGGATTTTTTTCATGGAGAGACACTTCCTTTCACGAGGTTTTGTTACACTTGGAATACGGATAAACCGGGAAGAAGATTGCGGTCATGCCGGAAAGATTTCTCAGCCCAAGCTGATTCCCATGCGTTTTGCCACGGTGAGGAGCTCGCAGCCCTCAGGGATATTGCGGGTTTTACCGGCGATATCCTCCAGACGGTTGGAGATGACGTGGTTGTTCACGAGAGCCACCGTAACGCCGTACTGCTCGATCTCCACCAGCTTGGCGGCGTAGCTGCCGAACTGGGTGGCCAGCACGCGGTCGTAGGCGCTGGGGCTGCCGCCGCGCTGCATGTGGCCCGGGATGCAGACGCGGGTCTCCATGCCGGTCTTTTTCTGGACGGCAGCGGCAATGCGGTTGGTGGCGGTGGTGTAACCGGCCTCGGCGCGCTTGGCGGCCCACTCCTTGCGCTTCAGCTTGGCTTCGTCTACATTCATGGCACCCTCGGCCACAGCGATGATGGAGAAGTTGGAGCCGCGCTTTGCCCGGCGCTCCACGGCCTCGCAGACGCGGCCGATGTCGTAGGGCTGCTCGGGCAGCAGGATGATATCTGCGCCGCCTGCAATGCCGGAGTAGAGGGTCAGCCAGCCGGCCTTGTTGCCCATGATCTCGATGCACATCACGCGGCTGTGGCTGCCGGCGGTGGTGTGGATGCGGTCGATGACCTCGGTGGCAATGTCCACAGCGGTGTGGAAGCCAAAAGTCACATCAGTGCCGTAGATATCATTGTCGATGGTCTTGGGCAGACCGATGATGTTCAGGCCCTCCTGCGAGAGCAGGTTGGCGGTTTTATGGGTGCCGTTGCCGCCCAGGCAGAGCAGGCAGTCCAGCTTTGCGTCCTTGTAGGTCTTTTTCATGGCCGCAACCTTATCGACCTTGTCGTCCTCGACCACGCGCATCAGTTTGAAGGGGGTGCGCTTGGTGCCCAGAATGGTGCCGCCCAGTGTCAGGATGCCGCGGAAGTCATCCTCGCACATCTCCTTGTACTCGCCGTTGATCAGGCCGTGGTAGCCGTTCAGGATGCCCACGATCTCCACATTATCACCCATCCGGGCATACAGTGCCTTTGCCACGCCGCGAATGGTTGCGTTCAGGCCCGGGCAGTCGCCGCCGGAGGTCAGGATGCCAACACGTTTTTTCATCTCACAAATCCCTCGTTTCCTCTTGATCTTTCCCGCCGCAGAGCAGGGGATATCTGGTACTATAAGAGTATTCCCAAAGGGAAAGTGTGTCAAGAAAAAATTTTGTAAAAAGAAAAAAGAGACATACCGAAGTATGTCTCTTTTTCGATCGGAGCAGCGGGATTTGAACCCACGGCCTCCTCGTCCCGAACGAGGCGCGCTACCAACTGCGCTATGCCCCGAAAATACCGCAGCCGGAAGGCGACTGCGGTTTTCTGGTTGGGGATGAGAGAATCGAACTCCCACAAGTAGAGTCAGAGTCTACCGCACTACCACTATGCAAATCCCCATCATTCTGTTGTCGTCAGCTTTGAACCTCGCCGCTGACAAGGGATATTATACTATACGGCCCGGGTCTTGTCAACACTTTTTTTGAGATTTTTCGCCTGAGCAGAAAATGCCAAAAACTTTCTCTTTCCGGCAAAGTATGTTAGAATAGAGCCACTAAGATTCAGGAGGATATTTTTATGCTGAAACGTCTGCGCGCAAAGCATCCCGTCGGCTTCTGCGTTTTATCCGAGGTGCTGTTTCTGGGCAGCCTGCTGCTGGCATCCTATCTCATTGTGTTTGCACTGGTGCTCTTTGGGGTGGACCTGGAACGGGTGGACTCCTACTTCCTCAGCGCCGTGCAGGAGGCGGTGGGCATGGTGGTGGCGTTGGTCATTCTGGGCCGCACCGGTAAGATGTACCTGCTCCGCCGCCGGGGCAGCGGCTTTTTCAATGGGCTGCTGGTGGGAATGTATCCGCTGGTGCTCATCGGTTACAGCCTGTATACCAAGCTGATGTTCGGGATGCCCGAGGATGGCCAGCTGCAGCCTGCGTTCAGCATCTTCAGCTTCTTTTTGAGCATGGCGCTGGTGGGCGTGGCGGAGGAGTTTATCTTCCGCGGGGTCATTGCCCAGAGCCTGCTGGAGCGCTTCGGCACCGGCAGGGCGGGGGTCTGGAAAGCCTGCCTGCTGTCGGGCCTGCTGTTTGGCGCGGCCCACCTGACCAATCTGCTGTCCAGCGCTCCCTTCGGTGTGCTGATGCAGTGTGTCTTTGCGGCATCGCTGGGCACGCTGTTCGCAGCCATCTATTTCCGCACCGGCAACCTGTGGGTCACGGTGTTCCTGCACGGGGCCATGGACATTGCCTCTATGCTGGTGGGCGGCCTGTACGGTACGGAGGACGTGGCCGAGAGCATTTCGGGCTATGATGCCAGCATGATGCTCTCGATCCTGATCTATCTTATCCCGACTCTCTTCCTGCTGCGCAAAAAGAAGATCGGCGAGGTGGCGCTCTACTTTGGCCGGGACTGCGCCCCGGCAGCTGCTCCGGCCCCGGAGAAAAACGGGGAACGGCTCCGGTAAGCCCTCTTGCCTTTTGAAACAAAAAGGATTACAATCAGTCAAGGCAAACCGAGAGACAAATACTTCGATTCGGAGGAGAAGATATTATGGCATGTACAACGCTTCTGGTTGGTAAAAACGCATCCTATGACGGCTCCACCATGATCGCCCGCAACGACGATTCCGGTTCCGGCCATTTCACGGCAAAGAAATTCGTGGTGGTCCAGCCTGAGGAGCATCCGGCGGTCTACCGCTCGGTGCTGTCCCATGTGGAGATCCCGCTGCCCGGTGACCCCATGCGGATGACCGCCATGCCCAACGCCGTGGAGGGCAAGGGAATCTGGGCCGCAGCCGGTGTCAATGCCGCCAATGTCGGCATGACCGCCACCGAGACCATCACCTCCAACCCCCGCGTGCTGGGCGCTGACCCGCTGGTGGTGTACCAGCCTGCCAGGGGGGAGCAGCCCGAGGTGCCCGGCGGCATCGGCGAGGAGGACATCGTCTATCTGGTGCTGCCCTACATCCACACCGCCCGCGAGGGCGTGGAGCGGCTGGGCAAGCTGCTGGAGACCTACGGTACTTACGAGATGAACGGCATTGCATTCCAGGACGTAAACGAGATCTGGTGGCTGGAGACCATCGGCGGCCATCACTGGATGGCACGCCGTGTGCCCGATGACAGTTATGTGGTGATGCCGAACCAGCTGGGCATCGATGCCTTTGATCTGGACGATGCCTTTGGCGCGCAGGAAAACCATCTCTGCTCGGCTGACCTGAGGGAGTTCATTGCAAAGTATCACCTCGACCTGGCACAGGACGGCGTGTTCGACCCGCGTGCCGCCTTTGGCAGCCACACCGATTCCGACCACGTTTACAACACGCCCCGCGCCTGGTACATGCTGCGCACCCTGAACCCCACCACCTGGGTCTGGGATGGCCCCGATGCCGACTATACCCCGGCTTCCGACGACCTGCCCTGGTGCATGGTGCCTGAGAAGAAGATCACCCCCGAGGACGTGAAGTATGTGCTGTCCAGCCATTATCAGGGCACGCCGTACGATCCGTATGCAAGCTACGGTGCCAGAGAGAACCGGGGCGTTTACCGCTCCATCGGCATCAACCGCAATGACTTTGTGGCGCTGATTCAGCTGCGGCCTGATCTGCCCGCTGACCTGCAGGCAGTGGAGTGGGTGGCCTACGCCTCCAATGCCCTGAACGCCATGGTGCCCTTCTACGCCAATGTGGAGACGACCCCAGCCTATCTGGCCGGCACCACCGGTGAGGTGTCCACCGACAGCTTCTACTGGGTCAGCCGGATGATCGCTGCGATGGCGGATGCTTCCTATGGCAAGTCGGTGTTCCATGTCGAGCGCTATGAGCTGGGGGTGCTCTCCGCCTGCCGTGCCCTGCTGAATCAGTATGACGCAAAGCAGCTGGCCGAGACCGACCCCGCCCGCCGCGCCGCCCTGCGCCAGGAGGCCAACGAGGCCCTGGCCGCTGAGGTCAAGGCCCGCGCCGCCGACACGCTGGACAAGGTGCTGTTTGAGTTGAGCAGCAATATGAAGAACGCATATTCTCGTTCGGATATGTGATATTTGAACGATAAAATCCATCTGGTAGAAATAAGAATGCCCTGTACCATGCAAAACGGTACAGGGCATTCTTGTTTTGAAAGATAATTTAAGCGGCCAGAGCGGTCTTGATGGCGTTCATCACGGCATCGCTGTTCTCACAGCACACCATGACCACTTCGCCGGTGGGGACAGTGGCCACCTTGGCGGAGGCGGCGATCTGGTACTGATCCTCGAGGTAGTGCTCCATCGTCTGCTGCTGGTTCTGGATATAGGCATCCATTGCGTCCACGACCTCCTGCGTCTTGCCCTCAGCAGGCTTGACGATGGCAACGCCATAGCTCTGCACCATCATGGCAGAGAGGGAAGCGGCAAGATCGGTGTAGCTGCCCTCGGGCAGGTCCAGCAGGGGGAGCAGCATGTTTTGGATCTCATCGTTCAGGTCATCCGCCGGATAGCTGGCGCTGTAGCCGTACTGGGCGGTGAACTTGCCGTCCTCTGCCGGGGAGAAGATCATATAATAATCATTGTCCTCGGCTTCCCGGGCATCGTGGATGATCTGGGTGTAGTTTTTGGGGGTGGTATCTTTTTTGCTGCCGCAGCCGGTGAACACCAGCAGGGCACAGCCAAGAGCCAGCAAAGCGGCAAGAATGCGTTTTTTCATGGTCGTAGTTCCTTTCGTCTGACAAAGGCAGGGTGATCGTGATCAGTCTGCCCGCCTTTGGGGGCGTTTATGCAGCCGCTGAACGGCGGCCTTGTATCAGGAATACGGCCCGGTCGGCCGGAAGATTGCACGGCAGTTGTAACAGTTCTGTGAACGGCTTACAGCTGCAGCGCTTCCAGATCACCATGGTTGACCGGAGTAGAAAGGATGATCTGGGTGCTGGTGGTGCCCAGCTTCTGGAACTGCAGGATCAGGTGCTCCAGCTGGGGCATGCTGCCGCAGCTGACCTTGATGAGGAAGGTGTAGGCACCGGTGACATGGTAGCACTGCAGCACCTCCTTGCTGTTCTGCATCAACTCCACCAGCTCGTCCCGGTGGCTGGGTGTGACGGACAGGCTGATGAGCGCGTCCACATAGACACGGTCTGCCGGGCGGTTCAGCACCACGGTGTAGCCGCTGATGATGCCGTCGGTCTCCAGCTTGTGGATGCGGCTGGAAACAGCCGGGCTGGTCAGTGCCACCTGCTCGGCGATCTCCTTGACGGGCATCCGGGCATTTTTTGCGAGAAGGGAGAGGATCTTGCGGTCTAAATCGTCCATGAGAAAGGTCTCCTTTTATGTTTTTGTTGAATTATACAAAAATTTTTAAAAGTAAAGTTTTACTGTTGTCATAATCGCATAAACTGCGAAAAAACTCGCTTTTGTGTTTTCTGTGTTAATTATATAAAGTTTTGATCGAAATGTAAAGTGCTAAATTAAAGCAAATGTCAAAAATTTTGTTTGACAAGAAAAGAAAAAAGCGTATAATACATATCGCAGGGCACGGTAAGCGCCAAAGACTGCGCAAAACACGTTGTTTCTCAAGTGCCTGCATATGAATTGCGATTCCCAACTTTATATACTTTCCCACCCCTCTATACACAAAAACCCGCTGCCAGGCGGGTTTTTGTGTTTGTTGGGGATTTTTTTATTTGTTCGAGACGATAGGACGGCGGGGAGTTTCCCAAAGCAAGTGTCCGGAGGGTGGGACCCGACTGCCGTCAGGCAGTTGGGCGGGGGATGGAATGCCCTGCAACGGCAACGACCGCCGCCAGTGGCGGATACAGGGAGTTGCTGTTGGGGCCGCGGCCAGCAAGACGCAAGCAACGCGCAGCGGATGCTGGGAGCCGCAACCCGAATTCGCGTCCGGAGAGCAGATGCTTAAACTAAATATCCTTCAAAACAGTGCAGGTCCTCGGTTTTGACGATGCCCTCCAGATAGAGCCCGTCCTCCCGGTATTCCTCCACCTGCACGCTGCCCCGCTCCCGCATGGGGGCGGCCAGGCCCAGCTTATCATAAGGCAGCAGCACCCGGATGGTGTGCACCCGGTCACTGAGCAGCTCGTCCAGCTTTTTCAGCAGGGCATCCAGACCGTAGCCGGTCTTGGCACTGGTCAACAGGATGTCAGGGTCAAAGTTCAGGGCATTGGGCTTGTCACACTTGTTGTAAACGGTCAGGCGGGGGATATCGGCACAGTCCAGCCCGTCCAGGACTTCATCGGTAACGGCCAGCTGTTCTTCCCGCTGGTCGTCGCCCGCGTCCGCCACCCGCACGATGACATCAGACCATGCGGCTTCCTCCAGCGTGGATTTGAAGGCCTCCACCAGATTGTGGGGCAGACGGGAGACAAAGCCGACCGTGTCCACCAGCAGAACGGCCATGCCGCTGGGCAGCACCAGCTTCCGGCTGGTGGGGTCCAGGGTGGCAAACAGCATGTCGGCCTCGGCCACGCTGGGGCCGCACAGGGCATTCATCAGGCTGGATTTGCCCACGTTGGTGTAACCCACAAGGCTGACCACCGGCATCCCGGTCTTGGCCCGGGCCTTGCGGCTCTCGCCCCGGCGCTTTTCCATCTCGGCCAGCTTTTCGGCCAGTGCGTCGATGCGGGCGTGGACGTGGCGGCGGTCCAGCTCCAGCTTGGTCTCACCGGCACCACGGCGGGCACCACCACCGCCGCCGCCACCGCCACCCTGGCGGCTCAGGCTCTCGCCCATTCCCTGCAGGCGGGGCAGACGGTAGCGCAGAAGCGCCAGCTCGGTCTGCAGCTTGCCCTCGTTGGTCACGGCGCGGCTGCGGAAGATCTCCAGAATCAGCATGGTGCGGTCAATGACCTCCATGCCGCCCAGCGCCGTGGAGATGTTGCGGATCTGGCTGCCGGTCAGCTCGCCGTCAAACACGGCACACTCGGCACCCAGCTCCGCGGCGGCAGCGGCGGCCTCCTCCAGCTTGCCGCTGCCCAGCACGATGCCGGTCTCGGGGGTCTGCCGCTTCTGGGTCACGGATGCCACAGCCTCCATGTGGTTGGCCTCGCAGAGTGCAGCCAGCTCGTTCAGGCTGCGCTCACAGTCCCAAAGCCCCTGATCCAGGGCCAGTAAGATGACCTTTGTGGGGGGCGTTTCTACTAAAATGTCATAAAGTTCGCTCAAAATAAACCTCTCAGTTCTTCGTAATGTTCTCTTGTCAATGCGTAGCACCTGCAGGCAACCGGTGTGCCGTCAAATTTATGGTAGACAGCATCGTGGTCGTAGACAAAGCCGGCTTTCTGCTGGACCCGGCCGCTGGCAGGATTTTCAAACGCATGGCAGCAGGCCAGCCAGCTACTATCTGTATTTTTGAACCAGTATTCTACAACTGCTTTTAGCGCTTCAGTGGTAAAGCCTTTGTTCCACCAGGCCTTGCCGATGCAGTAGCCGACCTCCCACACGCCGTTCGTGTGGTCGAAGCCGGGCCAGGGGTCACGCTCCGGCTCGGCGGAACTGGATGTGAACACGCCGATGGAGCCAAACACCTGCCTGGTAGATTTTTCCACGATGGCCCACTGGTAGTAATCTCCATTGGGGTAGAGCAGTGCCCATGCGGTCAGCAGTTCCCGGGTCTCGTCCACGTTTTTGTGGGGCTCCCACCGCAGCCAGCGGGTCACGTCCGGGTCATTGGCCCAGTTGGCGTACATCATGGGGGCATCCTCCGGGGTCAGCGGGCGCAGAAGCAGCCGCTCCGTTTCGATCGTTTGTGTGCCTGCATGGCGCATGATACATCTCTCCTCACATGTAAAAGTTACGCATAGGATAGCACAAAACTGCCCTGCCTGCAAGCTGTGGTACGAAAAAACGCTTGACAAGAGGCGAAACTTCATTAAACTGAAGGAAGAGAGCAACAAAAAACTCCCCGGAGCCCGGGGAGTGGAAGGTTATTCTGCGCTGAAGTCGGTTTTGAGGATGGAGACCCAGTTGCTTTTACCATAGAGGAACCGGAGAATGTGGACGACCTGAGCGGGTTCCTCGATCTGGTAAAACACTAGATAATTCTGAACAGGAAAGAAGCGAATTTTCCAACCTGCCAGCATGGGGTCGGTAACAATGGGAAAGCGCTGTGGAAAGATATCGAGCGAACGAAACTGCTTCCACGCATTGTCGATCAGACGGTCCGCCGCAGAAGGGTTCATAAGCATCCCGTCGATGTAGTCAAAGGCATCGGCAAGATCACGTTTGGTTGCAACGGTGATATCAATAGAATAATTCATCGACGACTCCTGCGATTTTTCAGCTCAGCCATTGCCTCATCCAGAGGGATGGTACGTCCGGCGGCAACATCGTCCAGACCTTCCTGGAGCTTGGAATACAGCTCAAAGCGGCCTGCCAGAGCTTCGTAGGTCTCAATGCTCATCACGGCCAGATCGCCCTTGCCGTTTTTGGTGATGAACACCGGCTCTGCGTAGGTGTGGCAGAAGGTAGAGATATCATTGTAGTTGTTGCGCAGGTCTGCGCTGGAACGAATCTTCGGCATGAAAATACACCTCGCTTTCATAACAAAATTATACCTGAATTTTTTTATATTCGCAAGAGGGAACTGAGGGAAAAGGAGACATTTTATGAAAGACATCCGCGAACTGTTACAGACCCGCCCCCTGCTTTTTGATGGTGCCATGGGTACTTATTATAAGGCGGCTCCCGGGGTGGAGTGCGAGCAGGCCAACCTGACCGACCCGGCGGGGGTGCTGGCTGTCCACCGGGAGTATCTGGCGGCAGGGGCTGATGCCGTCAAGACGAATACCTTCAGCCTGCCCCGGCTGGCGGCGGCACACACGCCCGGCTGGGAACAGCTGGCGCAGGCAGGCTGGCAGCTGGCTGTGCAGGCCGCAGGGGAGACGGGTGCTGCTGTTTTTGCCGACCTTGGCCCGGCTCCGGATACCGAGGCAGTTCCGGCGGGGCAGGTATATACGGCTGTGGCAAAGCAGTTCGCGGCGCTGGGAGCCAGGAATTTCCTGTTCGAGACCCTGAGCTCCGATGCGGGCCTTCTGGATGCCGTGGGGGCCATCAAGGCGGAAGTGCCGGATGCCTTTGTGCTGGTGTCCTTTGCGGTCCTGCCCGACGGTTACACCCGGGAGGGCATGTACTGCAAAGACCTTGCCCGGCGGATGCAGGAAAGTGGCATCGTGGATGCCGTGGGCCTGAACTGCGTGTCGGCACCCGGTGCCATGCGCACACTGGCAAAGCAGCTGGGGGGCACGCTGCCCCTGTCGGTCATGCCCAACGCGGGTTATCCCGTTGTCACCCGGACGCAGGTGAAGTATCAGGGCAGGCCGGAGTACTTTGCAAGGGAGCTGGGCCGTCTGGCCGCCGAGGGCACGGTTCAGATCCTGGGCGGCTGCTGCGGCACCACCCCTGCCCACATTGCCGCACTGCGGGCGGAGCTGGACAGCCTGCCCGTGGTGAAAAAAACGGCTCCGGCAGAAGAGTTTTCCACCGTGAAGGAACAGACTGTGGAAAATGAGGACGCTTTCCTGCGCAAGCTGAACGCAGGGGAAAAGGTCATTGCCATTGAGCTGGATTCTCCCCGCACTGCGGACCTGACCGGTTATCTGGAAGGGGCAAAAAAGCTGCAGGCGGCGGGCGCTGACCTGCTGACCATTGCCGACTGCCCCATTGCACAGGCCCGGATGGATTCCTCTCTGGTGGCCTGCCGGGTCCACCGGGAGCTGGGGCTGTGCACCCTGCCTCACATGACCTGCCGCGACCGCAACCTGAACGCCACCAAGGCCCTGCTGCTGGGCCTGTACGCCGAGGGCGTGCGGGAGGTGCTGGCCATCACCGGTGATCCCATCCCCACGGCAGAGCGGGACGAGGTGAAGAACGTTTACCAGTTCAACTCCCGCAAGCTGGCCCAATACATCGTCTCGCTGGCAGGGGAAGGCCGGGAGATGCCCGGCCCCATGACCGTGTTCGGTGCCCTGAATCTGAACGCCCGCAACTTTGATGTGGAGCTGCGCCGGGCAAAGGAGAAGCTGGAAAACGGCATGAGCGGCTTTCTGACCCAGCCGGTGCTCTCGGCACAGGCGGTGGAAAACCTGAAAAAGTCCCGGGAGACGCTGGGGGCCGATGCAAAGATCCTGGCCGGTATCATGCCGGTGGTCAGCCAGCGCAACGCCATCTTCATGGAGAACGAGATCAACGGCATCCATGTGGAGGACTGGATCATTGAAAAGTTTGCCGGGCTTGACCGTGCCCAGGGCGAGGAGCTGGGTCTTGCCATCTCGCTGGAAATGGCAAAGGCCGCCCTGCCGTATGCGGACGGCCTCTACCTGATGACCCCCTTCAACCGGGTGGCCCTGATGGAGCGGCTGATCGGCAGATTGAAGCAGGAAGTTCTCGGAGCATATTGACAAAACGCCAAAAAAACGTTATATTCTTTGTATAAATGCAACGAGAAAGAGTGTGCGCGGCAAACCGCCTTGCAGAGAGCCGGGGGCAGGTGAGAGCCCGGCAGGTAAGCGCCGCGCACTGTCGCTTTTGAGCAGGGGCGGTGAAGCCAGTAGCCGCCCTCGGAGCTGCCCCACGTTACCGGGGCATCAAGGGGCACGGGCTGTGTTTGCAGCCGGTGCAATTTGGGTGGTACCGCGGTATGTAGTTTACAGCCGTCCCATGGAACGTTCCGTGGGGCGGCTTTTTTCGTCCCACTCATCACATTTTTGGGAGGATACAATGAAAGAACTCGCAAAACAGTACGATCCCAGCCAGGTGGAAGACCGCATCTACCAGTTCTGGCAGGACGGCGGCTACTTCCACACGGAAGCGGACCCCGACAAGAAGCCTTACACCATCGTTATGCCCCCTCCGAACGTGACCGGCCAGCTCCACATGGGCCATGCGCTGGATAACACCATGCAGGATGTGCTCATCCGCACCAAGCGGATGCAGGGCTATGCCGCCCTGTGGGTGCCCGGCACCGACCACGCATCCATCGCCACCGAGGCCAAGGTCGTGGAGGCCATGCGTGCCGAGGGCCTGACCAAGGAGATGGTGGGCCGCGGCGGTTTCCTGGAGCGCGCCTGGGACTGGAAGACCAAGTACGGCAACCGCATCGTCAGCCAGCTGAAAAAGCTGGGCACCAGCTGTGACTGGCAGCGGGAGCGCTTTACCATGGACGAGGGCTGCTCGGATGCCGTCAAGGAAGTGTTCGTGCGCCTGTACGACAAGGGCCTGATCTACCGCGGCAACCGGATGGTCAACTGGTGCCCCCACTGCAACACCTCCATCTCGGATGCTGAGGTGGAGTACGAGGAAAAGGACGGCAATTTCTGGCACCTGCTCTACCCGGTCAAGGAGACTGGTGAGATGCTGGAGCTGGCAACCACCCGCCCCGAGACCATGCTGGGTGATACCGCTGTTGCCATCAACGGCGAGGACCCCCGCTATGCCCACCTCCACGGCTGTCATGTTGTCCTGCCCCTGCTGAACAAGGAGATCCCCATCGTCTGCGACGAGCACGCTGATATGACCAAGGGCACCGGTGTCGTCAAGATCACCCCCGCCCACGACCCCAACGACTTTGAAGTGGGTCTGCGCCATGATCTGCCCATCGTCCGGGTGTTTACCTACGACGGCCACATGACCGGTGCTGCCGATAAGGCCGCTGCCGATGCACTGTTTGCCGCAGGCAAGAACACCGTGAACGAGCCCGAGGTGCTGGACTGCGGCAAGTACGCCGGCATGACCACCCTCGAGGCCCGTAAGGCCATTCTGGCAGACCTGAAGGAGGGCGGCTTCCTGAAGGAGATCGAGCCCCTGAAGCACGAGGTCGGCACCTGCTACCGCTGCCACTCCACCATCGAGCCCATGGTCTCCAAGCAGTGGTTCGTCAAGATGGAGCCGCTGGCAAAGCCCGCCATCGAGAGCGTGGAGAAGGGCGAGATCAAGTTCGTGCCCGAGCGCTTTACCAAGAACTACCTCAACTGGATGAAGGGTACCCGCGACTGGTGCATCAGCCGTCAGCTGTGGTGGGGCCACCAGATCCCGGCCTTCTACTGCGATGACTGCGGCGAGACCGTGGTCGCCAAAGAGATGCCCTGCACCTGCCCCAAGTGCGGCGGCAGCCACTTCACCCAGGATCCCGATACGCTGGATACCTGGTTCTCCTCCGCTCTGTGGCCCTTCAGCACTCTGGGCTGGCCCAATGAGGACAGCGCGGACCTGAAGTACTTCTACCCCACCAACACGCTGGTCACCGGCTATGATATCATCGGCTTCTGGGTCAGCCGCATGATCTTCTCCGGCCTGGCCTACACCGGCAAGGCTCCCTTTGACACTGTCTGTATCCACGGCATCGTCCGCGACAGCCAGGGCCGCAAGATGTCCAAGAGCCTGGGCAACGGCATCGACCCGCTGGAGGTCATTGCCCAGTACGGCGCGGATGCATTGCGCTTCATGCTGCTGGACGGCTCCACCCCTGGCAACGATATGCGTTACAGCGAGAAGAAGGTGGAGGCTGCCCGCAACTTTGCCAATAAGCTGTGGAACGCCACCCGCTTCGTCCTGATGAACCTGCCCGAGGACTTCCAGCCCGGCCTGCCCGAGGAGAGCAAGCTGGACATGAGCGACAAGTGGGTGCTGACCAAGCTGAATCAGGTGGCCGGTGCCATGACCGACAACCTCGACCACTTCGAGATGGGTCTGGCCGCGGCCAAGATCAACAGCTTCATCTGGGATGTCTACTGCGACTGGTTCATCGAGATCGCAAAGCCCCGCCTGAACTCCGGCGATGCAGAGCAGGCAGATACTGCCCGCCGTGTGCTGGTGTATGTGCTGGACAAGGCCCTTAAGCTGCTGCATCCCTTCATGCCCTTCATCACGGAGGAGCTGTATCAGGCCCTGCCCGGCTCTGCCGAGACCATTATGACCCAGAGCTGGCCCACCTTTGACGAGGCACACAACTGGGCCGAGGAAGAGGAAGCCTTTGAAAAGGTCATGGACTACATCAAGGCAGTCCGCACCATGCGCACCGAGATGAATGTCCATCCTGCCAAAAAGACCAGTATGATCATCGAGACGGCTGATCCCGCTCCCTTCCGGAATGCAGAGGTTTATCTGGCAAAGTTTGCCTTTGCCACCGATGTGACCTTTACGGAAAAGTATGAGGGCAGCACCGATGGCATGGTGCAGGTGTCCACCCACACCGCCCGCGGCTTTATCCCCATGATGGAGCTGATCGACCGCGAGAAGGAGCTGGCCCGCCTGAACAAGGAAAAGGCCAAGGCCGAGAAGGAACTGGCCATGTTCGAGAACCAGCTGGCCAACCCCAAGTTCGTGGAGCGTGCCCCTGCCGCTCTGGTGGAAGAGATCCGCGCAAAGCGCACCAACAGCCAGAGCAAGCTGGCCAACATCGAGCAGAGCATCAAGGCTCTGGGCTAAGCGGATGCAGGAACAGAATCAACGCACCTCCCCGTGGCTCATCGCGTGGCGGGTGATCTTTACTTTTGCCCTCATCGGCTGCATCGTGTTCATCTTCTCCAACTCTCTGCAGATCGCGGATGTGTCCGAGGGGGCCAGCGGCCGGGTACTGGGGATGCTGCAGGGCATCCTGCGGCATCTGGGCCTTCCCGGTGCTGCCGACCGGCTCACCATGCACATCGTGCGCAAGCTGGCGCATTTCTGCGAGTATCTGCTGGAAGGCTTCCTGCTCATGCTCTGCCTGCGGGTGTACACCCGGCACTTCTTCAAGCATGTGTCCTGGCCCATGCTGGGCGGCCTGCTCACAGCCCTGACCGATGAGACCATCCAGCTCTTTGTGCCGGGCCGCAGCGGCCAGGTCACCGATATCTGGATCGATTTCTCCGGTGTGATGACCGGCCTGCTGGTGGGGCTCATCCTGCTGGGGCTTGTCCGGATGTGCATCATTCTCTATCAACATCGAAACGAGGTTTGACGCAATGACCATTGAACAGGCAAATGCCTATTTTGCATCTCTGCCCGAGGGTTTTGCCCCGGCCCGGCAGCTGCAGGAAGCCCTCTCTGCCAAGGCAGGGCGGGTGGATTATCTGGGCGTAGCCGGTACGGCTGGCAAAACGACCGCCGCCGCCCTCACGGCGGCGGTGCTCAGGGCTGCCGGCCTCGTTACCGGCAGCTACCACGCAGGCTGTGAGCCGCTCTCTGCCCGCATCCGGGTGAATGGGGAGCCTGTGGCACCGGAGCTGCTTGCACAGGCCGCCGAGACCCTGAGCGCCCGGGAGACCCTGCCCCGTGCTGCCGCCGAGCTGGCTGCCGCTGCCCGCTGCTTTGGCGAGGCAGGCTGTGCGCTGGCCGTGGTGGAGCTGCCCGATGCGGGGCTTGCCGAGGCCCTGCCCAAGATGCCGGTCTGTGCGGTCACCTCCATCGGCCCGGACGGCATCAGTGCCTCACTGGAGCGCTCCGCCGCGCTGGCGGCCGGTGTCATGCGCAAGGGCAGCATCTGCGTCACCGCGCCTGAGCAGCCCAAGGCTGTGGTCAGTGAGCTCATCGTGGCCGCCGGTAAGGCAGACTGTGAGCTGGTCGTGCCGGACCCCGATGACATCACCTTCCTCGAAGCCGAAAAGTTCGCCAGCCGTGTGGACTACGGCGGCTATACCGTGCCGCTGGCCTTCCTGGGCCGTCACGCGGCGGGCAGTGCCGCCATTGCGGTGGAGCTGGCTCTGGCCCTCTGCAAAAAGGGCTATGACATCCCCGATGAAGCCATTCTGGAAGGTCTGGCCGCTGTGGAGAACCGCAGCAGCATCCGGGTCCTCTCCCAGCGCCCGCTGGTGGTGCTGGATGCCTGCCGCACCCCGCAGCAGGCCATTGCCCTGCTGCGTGTCCTGAACATGGCCAAGGTGCGCCACCTGAGCGCTGTCATCGGTCTGGCAGAGGAAGAAGGAGCCGAGGCCTTCTTCTCCGCGCTGGAAAGCGGCCTGACGGCTGAGACCCAGAAAAAAGACCGTACCACCATGCCCGGCATGAGCGAGAATCCCTTTGATAAGGTGTTCCTCGTTCCCCCGGCGGGTACGGATGCCGCCATGACCGAGCGCCTGCTGGAAAAGGCACGCTACCACTTTGATGCCGAGCTCTGCGGGAGTCTGGCCGAAGCCATGGAGCTTGCCCGGGCCAACAGCCGCCGCGGCCTGCTGATCTGCGGCGGCGAAGCCATCGCACTGGAGGCTGCCGAGCTGCTGGCTGAAAAGTAAGCGACACCCTTTTCTAAAATATGCCCGAAAGAGCCTGTACACTGATGAAAACGTGTACAGGCTCTTTTATTTTGGTTTAGAGGAAACCGCTCGGGCTATGCTTCGCTCTGCCGACCTCCCGGAAAGGGGAAGCCTCCGGCAGACCGGACAAGCCTGAGCGATTCACGCAAGGAAAGGACAGAAAATGGCAACAGTTACATTCAGTGCGGCGGACGATCTGCTCTATGCCTATCTGGCAGGTGAGATCGACCACGATGCCGCACAGAACCTGCGCATCCAGCTGGACGATGCCCTTTTGGCCCGCACCCCCAAAACGCTGGTGCTCGATCTGGGCGGGGTTGGGTTTATGGATTCGTCCGGAGTGGGGCTGATTCTGGGCCGCCAGCGCTGCGCCCGCAGTCTGGGCGGAACCCTGCGCATCCAGCACGCCCCGGAGCAGCTGCGCCGCGTTCTGCGGCTGGCCAATATCCCCTGCACGGATGCAGGACAGGAGGAATGAAGATGAAAGCGGAAAACACGACCAGGATCCAATTTGATTCCCTCAGCGTCAACGAAGCGTATGCCCGCGGTGCGGCAGCGGCTTTTCTGGCCCGGTATGACCCCACCGTGCCCCAGCTGGCTGACCTGAAAACGGCGGTATCCGAAGCCGTCACCAACTGCATCGTCCACGCCTACCCCGACCGGGTGGGGCCCATCACCATGACAGTCTCCGTTTATCCGGGGCGGGTGGTCAGAATCGTGATCGCAGACAAAGGGGTCGGCATCCCGGATATCCCCAGAGCGATGGAGCCGCTCTTTACCACCGGCAACCCGGAGGAGCGCTCCGGTCTCGGTTTTGCGGTCATGCAGAGCTTTATGGATAAAGTCAGTGTGCGCTCCGCTCCCGGCCGGGGCACCCGGGTCATTCTGACAAAGCATCTGGAGGAAAAGCCCTCTACATAAAAGGAAATGAGGGAATACCATGGTAACGGACAAGACCCGGCGCAGTGCATTCATTGAACAGAACCTCGGGCTGGTACACGCCTGTGCCGGACGCTTCCGGGGCAGGGGCATTGAATACGATGATCTCTACGGCGCTGGCTGCATGGGACTGGTCAAGGCGACCGACGGCTTTGATGAAGGACGCGGGGTCTGCTTTTCTACCTATGCAGTACCAGTGATCCTGGGCGAGATCAAAAAGCTTTTCCGGGAGGGCGGCACAGTCAAGGTCAGCCGCTCCTTAAAAGAACTGGGGCTGCGGGTCAATGCGGCGCGGGAACATCACAGGAAGCTCTGCGGCACCGAGCCGACCCTTTCTCAACTGGCAGAAGAGCTGGGGGAGAGCGTGGAGAACATCACGCTTGCGATCCAGGCTGCACAGCCCGCCCTGAGCCTGACCCCGGAAGGGGAGAACAATGACCGGCAGATAGATATCCCGGTGGAATCTCCGGAGGAAGAACTTGCGGATAAGATCGGCCTGGCCGAGGTGCTGGAAAGTCTGCCGGAAGAGGACCGGCTCCTGATCCGCCTGCGGTTCTATGCCAACCGCACCCAGAGTGAGACGGCAAAAGTGCTGCATACCACGCAGGTACAGATCTCCCGGCGGGAGCGCAAGATCCTGCGCAAAATGCGGGAGCGGTTATTGGAATGAGCCGTGCAAAAGAAAATAGGGCTTTTCTTGAAAAATGTAAAAAAAAGGGCTTGCTTTTTGTCTGAGTCTGTGCTAAAATACATTACTGTCAGGCGGATGTCTGACACAAACGCTTCAGAAAAAACGGATGAAAAGTGACGAAGGTCGATTGGTTCTTCCAAGAACTTCAAAAATCTTCAAAAAAGTGCTTGACATTCTAACACAAACGTGCTAAAATGTATAAGCTGTCAGCCGCTAAGGTTGAGGCACACAGGACCTTGAAAATTGAACAATATCGAAAAACTTGTAACGGAACCTATTTTC
>NZ_JAFREK010000022.1:0-49501 GCF_017377535.1 Faecalibacterium sp. Marseille-Q4137 | reverse complement strand
CTTGAGCCGGGGCGGCGCCAACGGCCTCACCCCCCTCCCCCCCGCGGGTCTTCAGCGTGAGGCGGGCACTGCCCTGCCCTTCCCGCTCCATCTGGTCGGGGAGGGGGGGGCGGCGCTCCGGGGCCAGCGTGGCGGGGGGGGGGGGGTCGAGCTGACGGGCGGCAAGGTCGGCGTGGGTGGCGATCAGCGTCTCGGCAAAGCGGTCAAGGTAGTGCTTCTCCCCTTCCACAAACCGCCAGTCCACCCGGCCCTCATGCACCAGCTGGCGGAACTCCTCCACCGTGAAATCCCGCACAAGGCCCTGCATCCGGGCCACGGCCTGTGCCTCGTTCCAGCAGTACTCCTGCGGCAGGCGGCGCATGATCTCCTTCTGCACCAGCAGGGCATCCCGCAGCGCGTCCACGCCGTGGGGCACAGGGTTGGCGGGTTGCTCATACTCCGGCATTTCCAGTCCCTGACTGCGGGGGCTGTTCTGGGTCTCCGTCCAGTCCTCGGCCAGATATTCATCGATCCGTGCCATGGCTTCTTTGTAATAGCCTGCGGCCTTCAGCCGCTCCACATCATCGGGCAGACCGACGTTCAGATGCACAAATGTTTCGTTCAGATCTTTCATCCTGTTTCATCCTTTCTCTCAGGCGCACTGCTCTTCCCAGAAAGCAGTGGCTTCCACCAGCCAGTTCTCGGCATCTGTTCCGGTGCCGATGCCGCAGACGTGAGGTGCATTGTTGAACACCCGGTAAACATGCTTGACGTGATTGGCCTGCAGGGCAGCTTCCAGCTGCGGTCCCTGCCGCCAGTAGACCAGCTCCTTCAGCAGTGTGTCGTTCACGCCGTGCCAGTGGTAGGTGGCGGGGTAGTCCGGCGTGATCTCATCCGAAAGGTTCCGGGTATAGTATTTGGGGCCGTACGCGCCGATATCCTGAATGACATGGTAGATGGGCTTGATGTAGGTCATATCGTTGATAGGGTAGCCCAGCAGCAGGGCAGCGGGCTTGGGCACATTGTAATGCTTATACCCCACCGATTCCGTGCCGAACAGGCCCGTCAGGTGGCCGCCCATGGAATATCCCACAATGGCATACTGCTCCGGCTGAATGCCAAACTCCGCAGCGTGTTCCTCAATGTACTGCATGGCCCGGCCGATGTCCTCCAGCGGAGCATCATCGGAAGCATCCGTCCAGACGCGATACCGCAGAATAAAGGCGGCATAGCCCAGCTCATGCAGCTGCCAGGCCGTACAGGCCCCCTCCTCCAGCTCGGCGCTCTCATTGGCACCGCTGCCAGCCAGGATCAGCGCAAACTTGGCATTTTCGGCCTTGGCCGGGAAATAGAACAGGCCGGTGTTGTTTTTGGTGCGGTCCGCCGCCTTTTCCGCATCCGTGTAGAACGAGTGAGTGACCTGCACGCCATTGTTGTAGTTCTCAATGACCAGATTCAGCCCCTTGGCACAGCCTTCGGCCACATACTCGTTGGTGTAGCCTTCCACAGTGGTCATCTCCCACAGGGCCTGACCCGGCGGGCAGTCCTTATCCTGCGAGTAGGTGTAGAAGCCGGAGTTCTTGATGCCCGGGTTGTTGCGCACTTCCTTCATGGTGGTCTGGGCCGTGATGTTGGGCTCTCCCTTTTCCATCACGGCACCGGCGGGCAGGGCCAGCAGTGCCAACAGACACAGCACCATCGCAACGATTCGTTTTGCCTGTTTCATGTTCCGTTCCTTTCCCCCTGCACCGCCCTGATTGCATTCTCCCATACAGAGGACTATAATATGAGACTGCACAGGCGGCACCGGTTGGTTTTTTTCTATTGTATCACACCCGCCGGTATTGTCAAAACAAATCTGCCCACAAAATCCATGCGTTGTGATCTCCACGTTTCCGGGGGCCGGGTATTCAGATTCCAGACACTCTGCCCGGCCTGAGGTGAACAGGTTTCCATTGTGATTTGCAGCAGATTCTGCTATACTGAAAAAAGATATTGCACACGCAATGAGGGGAAACCGGAGCATTGCGGCTCCGGTCAGGATAGGAATATGAGTGAGATCACAGTCCGGCCCATGATGCCGGAGGATTGGACTGCTGTGTCCAAAATATATCTGGAGGGCATTGCCACCGAGCACGCCACCTTCCAGACCAACTGCCCGCCCTACACCGCCTGGGACGCATCCCATACCAGGGAATGCCGCCTGGTGGTGCTGGACGATGGGGTCGTAGCCGGCTGGGCAGCCCTGCATCGGGTAGACCCCCGCTGGTGCTACCGCGGCGTGGCTGAGGTGAGCATCTATGTCGGGGAGAAATTCCGGGGCAAGGGACTGGGCTTTCACCTGCTCACAGCGCTCTGCCGTGAGGCCGAACAGGCCGGGTACTGGACGCTGCAGTCCACGGTGCTGCAGGACAACGCCCCCTCCCGGGGCCTGCACCTGAAATGCGGTTTCCGCGTGGTGGGCCGCCGGGAGCGCATTGCCCGGGACTGCCACGGCCGCTGGCTGGACACCTACCTGATGGAGCGGCGGTGTGCAGCGGACGAACCGGCGGGCTATAAAAAGCTGTAAGGCGTTTTTTGCGGAAAAGATTTACAGTTTTTTCAAAAAGCGGCCTTGAAAATCCACAAAAATATGATATACTAACGTAACGATACCAAAACGAGAGAGGAGGCGCGCGGAATGGCACCGACCAAAGAGCGTCCGGCAACCAAGACGATTGCCACAAACCGGGAAGCGCGCCACGAGTATTTCGTTCTGGAAGCGCTGGAGACCGGCGTTGAGCTGAAAGGCACCGAGGTCAAGAGCCTGCGTGCCGGCGGCGTGAACCTGAAAGACAGCTGGGTCGATATTGAGGACGGTGAGCTGCTGGTCAAGGGAATGCACATCACCCCCTACGACCACGGCAACATCTTCAATCAGGACCCCATGCGGGTGCGGCGGCTGCTGGCCCACAAGAATGAGATCCGGCGGCTTCACCAGCAGTGCAAGCTGCAGGGCTACACTCTTGTGCCGCTTTCGCTCTACTTCAAGCATGGCCGCGTCAAAATGGAGCTGGGCCTGTGCAAGGGCAAAAAGCTCTATGATAAGCGCGCAGATGCCGCCAAGCGCGATGCCAAGCGCTCCATCGACCGGGCCGTTAAATCCAACGGCGTTTACTATTGATTTCAGGCAGCATTCCTGCCCGGAAACTTCAAAGCTTACCCACACCGCAAGGTGTGTTTTATGGGGGCGTAAAGGTTTCGACGGGGGGAGCGAGGCCTGGGCAGCGGGTAGCAGTGGGGGACCTGCTCTAAACTCCTCCAAAAAATTAACTGACAACAATAATTATCAGTTGCTCGCAGCCTGAGTGCTGCGCGTTCCGCCCACTCTTGTGTCGTGTGGGGCCGGGGCGTCCTTTAGACACAGCACCTGAACGGACCTAAGCTTTGCGGACCGGCAGGAACTCATGAAGCTACCAATGCGTTAGCCTGGCGACCGGCGTGACGCGGAGGGAATGTTGTTGATCGCCTGCACCCGGAGACACCTACGCTGAACTCTTTTCGGACATGGGTTCGACTCCCATCGCCTCCACCACACAAGAAAAATCCGAACCTCTTCCCATCGGGAAAAGGTTCGGATTTTTCATTTGCTGCATTTCTTACCGCGTCATTTTCATTTCCAGTCTCAGCAGCGCGGCTTTTTTGTCGATGCCGCCTGCATATCCGGTCAGGCTGCCGTTTGTTCCGACAACGCGGTGGCAGGGAATGATAATAGAGATCACGTTGTGTCCGACAGCCCCGCCCACAGCCTGCGCAGACATCCGGGAAAGGCCGCGCTCTGCGGCCAGCCGCTTTGCCAGTGCACCATAGGTCGTGGTCTGGCCGCAGGGGATGCGGCGCAGCAGCCCCCACACCTCCTGCTGAAAGGCAGAGCCAGCGGGATGGAGCGGCGGGGTGAAGTCCGGCTCCTGCCCGCCGAAATAAACATCCAGCCAGCGTCTGGCCTCGGAGAGCACAGCGGTCTCCTGCTCCTGATGCACCGCATCCAGGGTGCGGGCAAAGTACTTCTGCCCCTCGAACCAGAGGCCGGTCAGGCCGGTGTCATCAGCGGCCAGCAGGATGCCGCCCAGAGGAGACTCATAGTGCTGTGTATAGATCACCGTTTATCGGATCTCAATGCCCAGCTTGAACTTCAGGTTGCCCAGCACCTTCTTGACGGTGCGCTCGACCTGATCAGCGGAGATCTCCGCACTGGGGTCAGACAGGGTCAGGGAGAAGGCCATGCTCTTCTTGCCCTCGCCCAGGTTTGCGCCGCGGTAGATATCGAACAGCTTGACCTCGGTGATGAGGGAGCTTGCCTTCTTGATGGTGTCCTCGATCTCGCCACAGGTGACCTTTTCCTCGCAGACAAGGGCCAGGTCACGCTTGACGGCAGCGTAGGGGCTCAGCGGCTTATAGCGCAGCTCACCGTCCACACAGGACATCAGAGCCTCATAGTCCAGCTCACCCAGATAGATGTTCTGGCTGTCCTTCTGGTCCTTTGCGATCTCCAGCTCGCCATTGATCTCATTGGAGAGCTTACCGAACACGCCCAGACGCTTGCCGTTGCAGTAGACAGCGGCGCTGATGCCCGGGTGGAGCCACGGGGTGGTCTCGCGCTCGTAGGTGAAGGTCAGGTCAAAGCCTGCGGCCAGCGCCTCCATTGCACCCTTGACGGTGAAGAAGTCCTCCTCGGGGCCAAAGGCACCGATGCAGAGGGTCTGACGCTCATGGGGATGCTCACTGATGGGCAGCTCCTTGGCCAGATAGACGGGAGCCATCTCGAACAGGCGGCCCTCGGCATTGCCCTTCTTGAGGTTGTCCACGATGACATTCAGCATGGACGGGGTCAGCAGGGTGCGCATGATGGACAGGTTCTCGCTGATGGGGTTCAGAATACGGATGGCCTTGCGGGCGGCATCCTCAGCGGGGATGTGCAGCATATCCAGCTCCGCGTTGGAGTAGAAGGCCAGGGTAGATGCCTCATAGAAGCCCTGTGCAGCCAGCAGACGCTTGGTCTTGAGCTGCTGCTTCTGGGCGTAGCTCAGGCCGCCGTTGGTGACAGAGGCGGTGTTCAGGAAGGTGGGGTTGATGTGGTCATAGCCATACTCACGGATGACCTCCTCCGCCAGATCGGGGAAGCTCTCCACATCCTCACGGTAGAGAGGAGCAGACACATCCCAGCTGCCATCGGCCTGCACATCCACAGTAAACTCCAGGCGCTGCAGGATATCGATCATGGTCTGCTCGGGCACAGTGATGCCCAGCACGCCGCAGATCTTGGCAGGGGTGGTCACGATGTGCTTGCGCTCCAGCGGGCGGCCATCGGTCAGGTCATACTCGAGGGTGGTGATATCGCCGCAGTCCAGCTCCTGGATCAGGTGCAGGGCACGGGCCAGGCCCAGCTCGGGAGAGTTGCGGTCCACACCCTTTTCATAGCGGGCAGAGGAATCACTGTTCTGGCCCAGGGCACGGCTGGTCTTGCGGACGCAGTCACGGGCGAAGGTGGCGCACTCGAACAGCAGGCTGGTGGTGTTCTCATCCATGCCGGAGTTGGCACCGCCCATGATGCCGGCCAGAGCCACAGGCTTCTCGGCATCGCAGATGACCAGATTGTTGGGGTTCAGGGTGAA
This sequence comes from Faecalibacterium sp. Marseille-Q4137, assembly GCF_017377535.1. Lineage (NCBI taxonomy): Bacteria > Bacillati > Bacillota > Clostridia > Eubacteriales > Oscillospiraceae > Faecalibacterium > Faecalibacterium sp. Marseille-Q4137. The sequence continues at coordinate 43,871 of NZ_JAFREK010000022.1, read as the reverse complement.
CTCCTTTTCATCGAGGGTCACGATCTTCTCGCCCTCGTGGGCACGGCGCACATCAATGGTGCGGCCGGCGACCTTGTTCAGGTCAAAGGCGTGCATGGGCTGGCCCATTTCCAGCAGGGTGTGGTTGGTGATATCCACCACGTTGCTGATGGAGCGCAGGCCGCACAGGGCCAGATGGCGCTTCATCCAGCGGGGAGATTCGCCCATGCGGATATTGCGGACGTAGTGCGCCATATAACGGGGGCACAGGTCAGGGGCCTCCACCTGGACGGTGATGGGAGCATCCGGCTCGCAGACAGCCTTGTAATCCATGGCGGGCATGTGCAGGGGCTTGCCCAGAATGGCAGCGACCTCGCGGGCAATGCCCAGCACAGACTGGCAGTCGGGGCGGTTTGCGGTGATGGAGATATCGAAGATATAGTCATCCAGGCCGACAACGGGTGCGATGTCGGTGCCGGGAACGGAATCCTCGGGCAGGATGAGCAGGCCATAGACCTCAGAGCCCGGGAACAGGTCATCGTTCAGGCCCAGCTCTTCGCCGGAGCAGAGCATACCGTTGGACTCCACGCCCTGCATCTTGCGGGCCTTGATCTTGATGCCGCCGGGCAGGGTGGAGCCATCCAGAGCGGCGGGCACACAGTCACCCAGCTTCATATTGGCGGCACCGGTGCTGATGCGGATATCGTGGCCGTAATCACCGCAGTCCACCACACACTTGGTCAGGTGGGTGCCTTCCTGCTTTTCCATCTCCACGATCTTGCCAACGACCACCTTGCTGATGCCTGCATCCAGCGGGATCAGCTCTTCCACCTCAAAGCCGCAGGAGAACAGCTTCTCCTCCAGCTCCTGAGCGGTAACGTCGATATCAACGAATTCTTTTAACCAACTGAAAGGTACTTTCATTGTCTGTTCTCTCCCCTCTTATTCATGGAACTGCTTGAGGAACTGCAGGTTGTTCTCGAACATCAGGCCGATGTTGTTGATGCCGTACTTCAGCATGGCGATGCGCTCGATGCCAATGCCGAAGGCGAAACCGGAATACTCATCCGGGTCAATATTGCAGTTCTCCAGCACCTTGCGGTTGACAACACCGCCGCCCAGAACTTCGATCCAGCCGGTGTGCTTGCACAGGGGGCAGCCCTTGCCGCCGCACTCAAAGCAGCTGACATCGACCTCCACACTGGGCTCGGTGAAGGGGAAGTAAGAGGGACGCAGGCGGGTGCGGGTGTCCTTGCCGAACAGCTTCTGCACAAAGGTGTTCAGCGCGCCCTGCAGGTCGCCCAAGGTGATGCCCTTATCCACGACCAGGCCTTCCATCTGGTGGAACATGGGGCTGTGGGTGGCATCGGAATCGGAACGGAACACACGGCCGGGGATCAGCACCTTGATGGGCGGCTTCTGGCTGTCCATGGTGCGGATCTGGCCGCCGGAGGTCTGGGTGCGGAGCAGGAACTCGTCGGACAGATAGAAGGTATCCTGCATGTCGCGGGCAGGGTGATCCTTGGGCACGTTCAGGCGGGTGAAGTTGTGGTCGTCATCCTCGATCTCAGGTGCATCGGCCACGGCAAAGCCCATGCCGGAGAACACGTCGATGATCTGGTTGGTGACCAGCGTCAGGGGGTGCAGACCACCCACCGTGCGGGTCTTGGCGGGCAGGGTGATGTCCACGGTCTCAGCGGCGTTGCGGGCGGCCAGCTCGGCCTCCTTCACCTTGGCAGCGGCGGCATCGTAGTCTGCCTGCACCTTCTGCTTGAGCTCGTTGATGATCTTGCCCATGGCGGGGCGCTCTTCGGGCGCGACAGAGCGCAGATTCTTCATCAGCGCGGGGATCTTGCCGTTTTTGCTCAGATATTCCTGCCAGAACGAGGCCAGCGTCTCCTTGGAAGAGACCTGACCGAGGCTCTCTGCGGCCTGTTTGGCCAGCTCGTCGATCATTGCTTGCATGGAAATTCTCTCCTTCTCAGTTCGTGTTTTCAAAGCGGGGCAGCAAAAAAGGCCCCGTCCCCTGCCGGGCCATTTCTGGCCGGACAAAAGGGACGAAGCCTTTGCAAATCCAATGCTCCGCGGTACCACCCGGTTTCCGCCCTGCACAAAGAAGGGCGGCTCTCAAACGCCGTAACGGGGCGCGCCGTCCTGCCCTAATAGAAGCCGTTCGGGCAGACCGCTCAGGAGCGAACTTCGGCACACACCCACGCGGAAGCCCTTTCAGCCGGTGAAGCTTCTCTCTTTGCTGTGGAACTGCATGCGTACTCTCTCCGTCGCTGCGTTTTCAAGATATTCAGGTTTCATAACCGGATATCATCTTACCACACTTTGGGCCTGTTTGCAAGCCGGGGCGGCACTTTTTCCCTGAATTTTACGGTTTTGCTTGTGTTTTGGCCGAAAGTATGGTATTATAAGCATAACGTTTTACTGAAAGGAGGGTACACCCAGATGGGTTGGAATGGCTGCATCTTTTTCAAAAAAGGTCAGATTTAATACGTTCCGGCTCGAAGTGTACCCTTTTATTGGAAACAGAACCTCTCAGTCTGCGCTCTGGCGCAGCCAGTTCCCTTCATAGGGGAGCCAAATCGAGGAAACCTTTCAGCAAGACGTGGAGCATGATTTTCAGCGCCGCGCAGCTTTTCTGTGGGGCGCTTTTGTTTTGCCTGAAAATGGGCACACAGTCCTATCCATTGTAATAGAAAGGGTGCTCCCCATGAATCAGAATCTCAACTTGAAACAGCAGCTTCGCTGCATTTACATCTCCGACTTTTTCTCCGGTCTGCGCATCACGGATGCGGTATGGGTGGCCCTGCTGGCGGCCCGGGGCTTCTCCCTGTGGGAGATCGGCCTGGCCGAAAGCGTGTTCCATGTTGTCAGCCTGCTGTGTGAAGTGCCCAGCGGCATGGCGGCAGACCTGCTGGGCCGGAAAAAGACCCTCGTGTCCGGCGGCGTGTGCATGGTCCTGCAAAGCCTGCTGATGGCCTTTGCGTCAGACCTGTTCACCATCTGCTTTGCCATGGGGCTGAACGCGCTGGCCATGACCATGTTCTCCGGCACCTCCACGGCGCTGGTCTACGACAGCCTGAAGCAGGAGGGCTGCGAAGAGGAATACATTCAGGTCTCTGCCAACGGCTCTCAGATCTCCATGCTGGCCAACGCCGTGGGCTCCATGGCCAGCATCCTGAACCAGTTTCTCGGCTACGCAGGCTTTTATCTGCTGAACGCCGCCTTTGAGGGTGCTTCCGCCCTTGCCAACATGCTGCTTGCGGAGCCCATCGTCACTGAGTCGCAGGCCAACCGGGAAAAGCACGCGCTGCGCGCTCTGCCCGAACAGTTCCGCCAGCTGGTGCGGGACAGCCTGCATGTCCTGCACACCTGCCCAATGGCGGTGAAACTTATCGCATCCAGCGCCCTCATCAGCGTGCCCAGTTACCTGACCAAGATGTTTTTGCAGCAGCGGCTCGTTGAGCTGGGCTGGCCCACAGAGCTGCTCTTCCTTCCCCTGCTGCTGGGCGGTCTGGCCTGCGTTGCGGGCACTGAGATCGGCCGCAGGGTGAGATGCCGTTCCATGCGGCGGCTCTACACAGCCTGTGCCCTGCTCTGCGGTGTGGGCACTCTGCTGGTGGGTGCTGCGCCTGCCTGGGGCGGCATCCTGGGCATGATGCTGGTGCAGGGTGTGTTGGAGGTCTATCTGCTCCACGAGAGCCAGAAGCTGAACGATGCCATCCCCAGTGACCAGCGGGCCACCCTCATCAGCGTGGACGGCATGGCCTACAGCCTGCTGATGATTCCCGCAAGTCCTCTGGTGGGTGCTGTCGGCGATGCCTTCGGGCAGGCTGGTGCGGGCCTTGCCCTGCTGGGCGGGGTCATCGTGCTGAGCGGCGTGGCGCTCTTGAGGAAAAGGCCGCAGGAATCCTGATACAGCAAAAAGCGGATGCGTTCCGGTGGGAGCGCATCCGCTTTGTTATTTTGCTCAGAACCGCCGCCAGGTGTCCGGCATAAAGAACACCAGCATGGGGAAGATCTCCAGACGGCCCGCCAGCATGTCAAAGATCATAACCAGCTTGGCGGGGTTGGAGTAGCTGCCAAAGTTCATCATGGGGCCCACCTGGGCAAGGCCCGGGCCGATGTTGTTCAACGTGGCGGCAATGGCGGTGAAGTTGGTCACCATGTCAAAGCCATCCAGACTGATGAGGAAGAAGGATGCCGCAAAGATGAAGATGTAGGCGGCCACATAGACATTGGTGGCACGGATGGTCTCATGGTTGACCACCTTGCCGTCCATCCGGACAGGGGCCACCACCTGCGGGTGAAGGGCCTGCTTGAGCTCCTTGCCCACAGTCTTGCCCATCAGCAGGAGGCGGCTGACCTTCATGCCGCCGCCGGTGCTGCCTGCGCAGGCACCCACAAACATCAGCATGACAAGGATCTCCTTGGAGAGGGTGGGCCACAGGTCAAAATCACAGCTGGAAAATCCTGTGGTGGTAATGATGGAACCCACCTGGAAGGCGGCGTGGCGCAGGGCCTCGCCCAAGCCGTTGTACATGCTGTAAATGTTGGCCGTGATGATGACCACAGCCACACCGATGATCACAAAGTAGGCGCGCACCTCCTCGCTAGCGGCAGCGCGGCGGAAGCGGCGCATCAGCAGCAGGAAATAGGCGTTGAAGTTCACGCCAAACAGGATCATAAAGATGGTCACGACCCACTGGACATAGGGCGACATGCTGGCAAAACTGTCATTGCGGAAGCCGAAGCCGCCGGTGCCCGCTGTACCAAAGGAGGTCAGCAGAGCTTCAAACACCGGCATCCCGCCAAACAACAGGAACACGAACTCGATGACAGTCAGGCCAAAATAAATGCCATAGAGGATCTTTGCCGTGGACTGCACCTTGGGCACCAGCTTATCCACCTGCGGGCCGGGGCTTTCGGCTTTCATCAGGTTGACATGGGAGCCGCCGGTCAGGGGCAGCAGGGAGAGCAGGAACACCAGAACGCCCATGCCGCCGATCCAGTGGGTGAAGCTGCGCCAGAACAGGATGCCCCTGGGCAGGTCCTCCACGGCGGGCAGGATGCTGGCACCGGTGGTGGTGAAGCCGGAAACGGTCTCAAACATGGCATCCACCGGGTTGGGAATGCTGCCCGTGAGCACAAAGGGCACCGCGCCCACCACACTGATGAGCAGCCAGCAGAGCGCCGTGGTGGCAAAGCCCTCCCGCATATAGAAGATCTGGCTCTTGGGCTTGATGCGGTGGAGCAGAGCGCCCGCCACCGCAGAAAGCGCTGCCGTGAGCAGGAACACGCCCAGCACCATCCACTCACCGTAGATCAGGCTGGCCATGGCGGGCAGCAGGAGCAGCGCGGCTTCGCAATAGAGGATGTAGCTCAGCAGCCGCAGAACGATCGCATAATTCATGCCGCGCCTCCGTTAATCTTCCACGATGTCCCGCAGGTCATGCAGGCCGTGCTCCAGCGTGACCACGATAACGTTGTCGCCCACCTGGATCTCATCGCCGCCGCGCGGGATCTTGATCTCGTTGCCGCGGGTGATGCAGCAGAGCAGCAGGTTCTTTTTCAGGTGGAGCTGGCTCAGGGGCACACCGGTGGCGCGGCTCTTCTCATGGACCGTAAATTCCAGCGCCTCCACACGGTCGTCCAGAATGCGGTACAGGGTCTTGATGTTGCTGCCTGCCTCGTTCTGCAAAGCGCGCACATACTGCACGATGTAATCGCAGGTCATGTACTTGGGGTAGACGATGCTGCCCAGATCAAGCCCGGCCAGGATATCATCAAATTCCAGGCGGTTGATCTTGGTGACCAGCTTGCCGTTGGAATGCTTCTTGGCAAACAGGGTCAGCAGGACATTTTCCTCGTCGATGTTGGTCAGGGCCACAAAGGCCTCGGTGGAGGTCAGGCCCTCGGAGAGCAGGAACTCGCGGTTGGAGCCGTCCTCACACAGGATCTGTGCCTCGGGCAGGGCCTGGGCCAGCACATCGCAGCGGGCGGGGTCCCGCTCCACGATCCGCACCCGGACATGGTTTTCCAGCAGCTCCTGGCTCAGGTAGAAGGCAATGGCACCGCCGCCCACGATGAGGGCATTGCGCACCGGGCGCACGGCCAGATGGATGCGCTGGAAGAACTCGTGGGCCTTTTCCTGCGTTGCAAGAAAGGTGACCTGATCGCCGGTCTGGAGCACAAAGTTACCGTTGGGGATGATGACCCCGCCGTCGCGCTCCACGGCGCAGACCAGGATATCGCTCTTGAGCCGGGTGGGGATCTCCCGGATGGCCACGCCGTCCAGTGCCTGTGCCTCGGTCAGGGTGAACTTGATCAGCCGCACCCGGCCTTCCGCAAAGGTATCGATCTTGCTGGCACCGGGGAAGCGCAGCAGGTGGGAGATCTCCCGCGCCGCCGCCATCTCCGGGTTGATGATGGCCGAAATGCCGATCTGCTTTTTGATGAAGTCCAGCTCATGGCTGTAGGAGGGGTTGCGCACACGGGCAATGGCGTGGCAGTGGCCCGCCTTTTTGGCAAACATGCAGCAGAGCAGGTTCAGCTCGTCCGAGCCGGTGACCGCAATGAACACGTCCGCCTCCTCGATCCCCGCCTCGGACAGCGTTGTGATGGAGGAGCCGTTGCCGGTAATGCCCATCACGTCATAGGATTCGCTGATATGCTCCACACGGGCCTTGTTGGTATCGATGACCGTGACATTGTGGCCTTCCTCGCTGAGCTGTCGTGCCAGCGCTGTGCCGACCTTGCCGCAGCCCACCAGAATGATCTTCATAGAAAATGTCCTTTCCGTCCCTCCCGCCTTGCGGGAAGGATGCTTTCTCAGTAGCGCTCCACGCCGTCCTTGGTGACAAGAGCGTAGACCAGCGGGGCCTCCTCGGGCTTTTCCGCACCATAGACCAGACCGCTGCGGTACTCCGCAGCAGCGGCTTCAAACTTATCTGCCGCACCGTAGAAGGTGGCCAGGCTTTCGCCCTTGTGCACATAGTCGCCGCGCTTTTTGTGCAGGGTGATGCCGGCCGCAAAGTCCAGCGGGTCTCCCTTCTTCTGGCGGCCAGCGCCCAGCAGCACACTGGCAGAGCCGATCTTCTCGGCATCGTTGGCCACGATGTAGCCATCCTGCTCGGCCAGCAGCTCAAAGCTGGCTGCGGGCTGCTCAAACAGGCTGTAATCGTCCAGCACACGGGTGTCGCCGCCCTGGGCCGCAAACATCTCCTTGCACTTGGCAAAGGCAGAGCCGTCCGCGATCACAGCCTGTGCCATGGCACGGCACTCCGCCGGGGTACCCTTGCCTGCCAGCACCAGCATATTGGCGGCCAGCTGCAGGCAGACCTCGGTCAGGTCGGCAGGGCCCTTGCCCTTGAGCACGTCCATGCTCTCCATGACCTCAAGGCTGTTGCCGATGTTGCGGCCCAGCGGGGTGTCCATATCGGTGATCATGGCGGCCACCCGGCGGCCATGGTGGGTGCCGATGGCGACCATCAGCTCAGCCAGCTCAATGCTCTGGTCCACGGTCTTCATAAAGGCACCGGTACCGGTGGTCACATCCAGCAGGATGGCATCGGAGCCGGAGGCCAGCTTCTTGGACATGATGGAAGAGGCGATCAGCGGGATGCAGCTGACCGTGGCGGTCACATCCCGCAGGGCGTACATCTTCTTATCCGCCACGGCAATGCCCTCGCTCTGGCCAATGACCGACAGCCCGATCTTGTTCACCTGGGCAAAGAACTCCTCCTGCGAAAGGGCAGTTCTGGTGCCGGGCACGCTCTCCATTTTATCAATGGTGCCGCCGGTATGGCCCAGACCGCGGCCGCTCATCTTGGCGATCTTCACACCGCAGGCCGCCACCACCGGGGCGATCACAAGGGTGGTCTTATCGCCCACGCCGCCGGTGGAGTGCTTATCCACCTTGATGCCGGGGATGGGGGAAAGATCGACCATCACGCCGCTGTGGGCCATCACGTCCGTCAGCTCGGCAGTTTCTTCGTTGGTCATGCCGCGCAGGTAGACCGCCATCATCCAGGCAGCCATCTGGTAATCGGCCACTTCCCCACTGACAAAGCCGTTGACAATGGCCTCCAGCTCTTCCCGGGTGTGGGTACCGCCATCGCGCTTTTTCGCGATCAGATCATAAATACGCATCGCAATTCTCCTGTCTGACAGTATGACTTTCAATAAATTCCATTATAACAGACTTTTTGACAAAGGCAATCCACATTCCGTCTCCTTTGTCGGGTTTTGAACACCAAGGGCGCAGCTGCCCGGAAAAGCAGCTGCGCCCTTGGAACAAACCTCGCTCAGCGGGAACCCTTGTCGTAAGGGATGCCCTCAGCCTTGGGGGCCATGCTGTTTTTGGAGGTAAAGGCCAGAATGATCATGGATGCGATGAACGGCATCATGTTATAGATGTTGCTGGACCAGTGGAGCTGCGCCAGGAAGGTGGAGTCCGCAATGTTTGCCAGGCTCTTGAACACGGCAAAGAACATGGCGGCGGCACAGATGTTGAAGGGCTTCCACTGGCCAAAGATCATAACAGCCAGTGCAAGGAAGCCCGCGCCAGCCACGCCGACCTCAAAGTTCCAGGTCTGCACCGGGGGCACGATATATGCCAGACCGCCGATAGCGCCCAGCGCACCGGAAAGCAGCACACCCGCGTAGCGCATCTTGTAGACGTTGATGCCCACAGAATCGGCTGCCTGAGGATGTTCGCCGCAGGCGCGCAGGCGCAGACCGAAGCGGGTCTTGTACAGCACCACATAGCTGATGACGAGCAGCACGATGCCCAACGGCACAAAGATGCTCAGCTCCAGGCCGCCGATGCTGAACAGGAACGGCTTGTTGGAATAGTTCAGCTTGGCGCTGCCGCTGTCGCTGAAATACTTGGCAATGACCACGGCAATGGCGGTGGCCAGCAGGTTCAGGGCCGTGCCGCCGATGGTCTGGTCCGCTTTCAGGTTGATGGAAGCAAAGGCCAGAAGCAGGCTGTACACGATACCGGCCAACGCAGCCACCAGGACCGAGATCAGCACCACCAGGAACGGCGACATGTCGGCCGGAAGCATGGTCAGGGTCAGAACACCCGCCACACCGCCGATGACCATGATGCCTTCCAGCGCGATGTTGATGATGCCGGAGTGCTCACTGAACATACCGCCCAGTGCCACCAGCATCAGGACGATGCCATACAGCAGGGTATATTTGATCAAAAGCAGCATCTTACTTGCCCTCCTTCTTCGCGTTGGCCTTTTCCGCCGGGGCAGGCTCTGCGTTCACATTGGTCTTGTCCGCATTCTTGAACAGCAGCTTCTGGATCTTGCCGCGGAACAGCATGGAGAATGCACACAGGTAGATGATGATGCCGCTGATCAGGTCGGCGATCTCCGTGGGGTAATACTTGGTGGAAAGGAAGGTGCCGCCCACCGAGATGTGGGAGATGAACAGGGCCGAGAAGATGGTGCCAATGGGGTTAGAGCTTGCCAGCAGGGCAACGGAGATGCCGTTGAAGCCCATGGCGGGCAGGCTGGTGGAGTTCAGCGGATTCCACTGGCCCACGTTGGACAGGTAGAACAGGCCCGCGCCAAAGCCTGCCAGCGCACCGGCAATGGCCATGGAGAGGATGATGTTCTTCTTTTCGTTGATACCGGCGTAGCGGGCAGCGCTCTTGTTCAGGCCGACAGCCTTCAGCTCATAGCCAAAGGTGGTCTTGTTCAGCACCACCCAGATCAGGATGGCAACCACAGCGGCCAGGAAGATGGCAATGGTGGTGCTGTTGGTCTGGAACAGCTTGTTCAGGCCGAAGTCCGGGATGACAGACTGGGCGAGATCTGCGTTCTTGCCCAGGTTCAGGGTGCGGGTGTTGCGCACATCATACATGGGGCCGGTGCCGTTCTGGTAGACCAGCTCATTGACAAGGTACAGGCCGATCCAGTTGAACATGATGGAGGTAATGACCTCGTTGATGTTGAAGTAGGCCTTGAAGAAACCGGGGATGGCACCCCACAGACCGCCCAGAATGGCCGCAGCCAGCAGGCAGACGAACCAGGGCAGCTTGAGCATGATGGCGCAGTAGAGGGCACCGTAAGCGCCCAGCGTGTACTGACCGGCGGCACCGATGTTGAACAGGCCGGTCTTGAAGGCAAAGCCCACGGAAAGGCCGGTCATGATCAGGGGCGCGGCGTTGGCCAGTTCCTTGCCGACACCATAGGGGGCATCATGGAAGCCGCCCTTGAGGATGCGGACAAAACCGTCTGCCCATGCGTGGGCCGGGTTGATGGCCAGCAGCACGAGGAAGCCCACAGCCAGACCGATCAGGATGCACAGCAGGGCAGCCATCACGCTGGTGACAGAACCCTGCAGCCCGTTGTGGGAAAGTTTTTTGTTTTTCATTTCTGCTTACTCCTTTCCCTGCTTGCGGGCACCGGCCATGTACAGGCCCAGCTCCTGGACTGTGGTGGTCTTGGGGTCAAACTCGCCCACGATCTCACCCTCGTACATCACAAGGATCCGGTCAGAGAGGTTCATCACCTCGTCCAGCTCCAGGCTGACCAGCAGCACGGCCTTGCCCCTGTCGCGCTCATCCACGATCTGCTTGTGGATATACTCAATGGCACCGACATCCAGGCCGCGGGTGGGCTGCACTGCCACCAGCAGCTTGGGGTCTTTGTCGATCTCACGGGCAATGATCGCCTTCTGCTGGTTGCCGCCGGACATGCTGCGCACGATGGTGGCGCTGCCCTGGCCGCTGCGCACGTCATACTGGGCGATCAGCTTATCAGAGTACTCCCGCACCTTTTCACTGCGGATAAAGCCGTTGTGCTGGAACTCGGGCTGCCAGTAACGCTGGAGCACCATATTGTTCTCCAGACTATAATCCAGCACCAAACCATGCTTGTGGCGGTCCTCAGGGATATGGCTCATGCCGTCCTTGGAGCGCTGGCGGATGCTCTCGTTGGTGATCTCCTTGCCGTCCAGCAGCACCTTGCCGCTGTTGAACTTTTCCAGACCAGTCAGGCCGTAGACAAACTCGGTCTGGCCGTTGCCCTCGATGCCCGCCAGACAGACGATCTCACCGCCGCGCACCTGGAATGAGACGTTCTTGACGGCATCCTTCTTGTGCTGGGCGTTGTGCATGGTAACGTTCTGCACGTCCAGCACCACCTCACCGGGGGCGGCGGGCTTTTTGTCCACCTGCAGCTGAACATCGCGGCCGACCATCATGCGGGAAAGCTCTTCCTTGGTGGTGTCCTTGATGTCCACAGTGCCCATATACTTGCCTTTGCGCAGAACCGTGCAGCGGTCTGCCACTGCCATGATCTCGTTGAGCTTGTGGGTGATGAAGAGGATGGATTTGCCTTCCTTCTTGAACCCGCGCATGATCTCCATCAGCTCGTCGATCTCCTGCGGGGTCAGAACAGCGGTGGGCTCATCAAAGATCAGGATCTCGTTGTCGCGGTAGAGCATCTTCAGGATCTCAACACGCTGCTGCATACCAACAGAGATATCGCTGATGAGTGCATCGGGGTCCACACGCAGGCCGTACTTCTCGCTCAAAGCCATGACCTTCTTGCGGGCCTCAGCCTTCTGCAAAAAGCCCAGCTTATTGGGCTCCACGCCCAGAATGATGTTATCCAGCACGCTGAAGCATTCCACCAGCTTGAAGTGCTGGTGCACCATGCCGATGCCCAGCGCGTTTGCATCGTTGGGGTTGCGGACAGCGACCTCCTTGCCGTTCTTGAGGATCTTACCGGCTTCCGGCTGGTACAAGCCGAACAGCACGCTCATCAGCGTACTTTTGCCAGCGCCGTTTTCGCCCAGCAGGGCATGTACCTCGCCCTTGCGCAGCTGCAGGGTGATATCATCGTTTGCCTTGATTCCAGGGAACTCCTTGGTAATGTGGAGCATCTCGATCACAAAATCCTCTGCCAATCTGCTCACTCTCCTTTCGTGTCAAATCGACACCTATACTATTCTGTGTACCATTATACCGTATTTTTGCGGTTTTGCACACTTCTTTTTGATTTTTTGGCGGGATGTACTCTTATAAGTATTACTTTTGTGCAAGCTGCACGATTTTTCGCGAGACAAAAACGACCCTCTCCGTCAAAGCCTGGCGGCAATGACGGAGAGGGTCGTTCCCTGCAGCCCTTGCGGACTGTTCAAATTTTACTGGATGTAGGTGACGTTGGTGAACTCGCTGACGGTGGGCTTGGTAGCGTCATCAGAGCTGTTGTCAACAACGATCTCGCCGGAAGCGATCTTCTGCTTCAGCTCCTCGTACTCCTCAACCGTGAAGGTCTCGAAGTTCCAGCTGTCCTCATCGGTGGGCAGGCCGATGTAATCGCCGTCCTCCAGACCAAAGTTGCCGTTGGTTGCTGCGATGGTGCTCCACTCGCCTGCCTCGATGTCGGACAGAGAAGTAGAAACAGCCTCAGACAGGCCCTTCATAGCGGAGGTGATGAACGGGTTGTAAGCATAGGTGCCATCAGCAACGCCGTTTGCGCCGATGTAGTTCTGGTCAACGTCAACGCCGATGACGTAGCCGTTGTTCTTCAGGGCAGCCTCAACAGCGGAGGTGTAGATACCGCCGCCGCAGGCAAAGACGACCTGAGTGCCGTTGGAGTACCAGCCCTCCATACGGGAGGTGATGTTGGCATCACCGTAGAACTGGCCGCCGTAGAAGTAGTTGATGTCGATGTTCTGGCCCAGCTCCTGAGCAGCAGCATCAGCGCCCTGCACAAAGCCGTAGCCGTAACGGATGACAGCGGGAACAGCCATGCCGCCCAGGAAGCCCAGCTTGGTCTTGCCGTCCTTGGCAATGGCGTAACCTGCCAGATAGCCTGCCTGCTCCTCCTTGAAGGTGATGCAGTAGCAGTTGGAGGGGATCTCATCGGTGCCGATATCGCCCTGGGTGACATCGATAGCGACGAACTTGACATCGGGGTACTGCTCAGCAGCCCATGCCAGAGAAGCACCATACAGGTAGCCAACGCAGACAATGACCTCAGCGCCATCGTTGACAGCCTGACGGATCATGGTCTCACGGTCCTCATCGGAAGCGTCAGCCTCGGGGATGTAGTACTGGCAGTCATCGCCCATGTAGCTGGAGACAGCGCTCCAGCAAGCCTGGTTGAAGCTCTCGTCATCGATCGTGCCGGTATCGCAGGTCAGAGCGACCTTTGTGATCTTGCTGGCAGCCTCGGAGCCAGCCTCAGAAGCTGCAGAGGAAGCAGTGGAAGAAGCGGTGCTGGTGGAAGAGGAAGAACCACCGCAGGCGGTCAGGGCAGCGGCAGCAGCTGCAGCGCCAGCCACAGCCAGGAAGTTACGACGAGAAATCATCATAAGAAAACTCTCCTTTTTATACATTAAAAATTGCGCTTTACAAAGGGAATGCGCACACTTGCACATTTACTGACCCAAGTATAGCCGGGTCATGTGAGGAAAGCAAGGCATTTCCGATTACAAAATCTTTACAGATTTTTTGTAAAATTCGCGTAAAAGTCGTACTGTTTCGCCAATTTTGGCAAAATATCCGCTTCCCGCCTCACTCTTCCACGGCTTTGTTGCCTGCCACGTTGGAGGGGCCAAAGCCGAAGGGCAGCAGCTCGTCCATGCTGCGCTCGATGAAATCATCGGGGGTCTTTGCCATGATGACATTCAGCTCCGGCCCGCCGAACTCAAACAGCGCCTGACGGCAGACCCCGCAGGGTGAGGTGATCTGCTTGTTCACCTCGCCGCGGCGAGAGCCCACCACGGCAATGTCGGTGAAGCGGGTCACGCCCTCACTCACCGCCTTGAACAGGGCCGTGCGCTCGGCACAGCTGGTGGGGGTAAAGGCAGCGTTTTCCACATTGCAGCCGGTGAAGATGCGGCCATCTTCGGCCCGCAGGGCAGCACCCACCATAAAGTCGGAGTAAGGCACATAGGCCTGCTCCCGGGCATCCAGCGCCATCCGGATCAGGGCTTTCTTTTCGTCTAAAGTCAGATTGGTCATAGGGGCCTCCTTTTCATTCTAAAGTATAAACAAACGTTTCTGCGTCCTTCCGAACAAATCCTATACTTTCAAACATTTTGCGGGACTGCTTGTTGAAAGAATAAATTTCTGCATAGCATTGCGGATACTTCTTCTCTTTTGCCAGTGCAAGAATCTTCCCAATCACTGTTCTCCCAATGTGCCGGTTCTGATACTCTTTGCAGACCACAATCGAAATTTCTCCGCTTGTCTGCAAGCATACATCTCCGCACAAAATGCCCCTATATTCAATGTAGAACAAATCACCATGACTATCCAGATACTGGTACATATTTTTCAGGATAGACAGGTCATAAATGCGATTCTGATTATCTACATGATGGCACAGTTCTGCGTCCTGATACCACGGAAGGGCAATTTCATAGGCTGGGTAATAAGGTACAAGGCAGATATCCTGATTTGGTTGAAAGTCGTTCATCTTTCATCCCCTCTTTTGCACTTCAATTATACGGCGTGTTCTCAAATTCTTCAAGAGATTTCTCGTTGTTCATTTATTATGTAACGAAAGTTCTTGCATTTTTCATTACAGACGCATATAATAGAATCAAGAAGGAGGTGTATTAGAATGGCAAATGCAGTCAATGTAAACTTCCGGATGGACCCAGACCTGAAACGCAGCATGGAAGAGGTTTGCGCCGAGATGGGACTTTCTATGACAACGGCATTCACGATTTTCGCCAAAAAAGTTTCCCGGGAGCACCGCATTCCCTTTGAGGTTTCCGCCGACCCGTTCTACTCGGAAAGCAACATCAATCATCTCCGCCAGATCGTCCACGACATCGATACCGGAAAAGCCAAACTCACTGAGCACGATTTGATCGAGGTAGATTAAATGAGATTGCTTTGGGAAGAGGAAGCATGGGAGGATTACTGCCTTTGGCAGACGCGAGACAAAAAGCTGCTGAAGCGTATCAACACACTTCTGAAAGACATCCAGCGGAACTCCTACGAGGGCATTGGAAAACCCGAGCCCCTAAAAGGTGATTTGAGTGGATGGTGGAGCCGCCGCATCGACGATACGCACCGCATTGTTTATAAAGAGCAGGACGGCAATATCATTATCGCATCCTGTTTCGGTCATTATAGTGACACTTAAAACATAAAAGGGTTGTTGTCGTGTGACAACAACCCTTTTTGTGAATGCAAATCAGTACTCCGCGCCCAGTGCGACCTTCATCATGTTGGTGAAGCTGGTCTGACGCTGCTCGGCGGTGGTGATCTCCGGGGAGACGAAGCTGTCGGAGATGGTCAGCAGGCAGGCGGCGTTCTTGCCCAGGACCTGAGCGTTGGCGAAGAGGGCAAAGCTCTCCATCTCCACACACAGGCAGCCGCGCTCATCCCGCAGCTTTTCCCAGTAGGTGGGCTTTTCATCGGAGGGCTGGCGATAGAACACATCGGAGGAATGGATGTTGCCCTCGATCAGGGGGATGCCCTGCTTTGCGGCGGAAGCACGCAGCTTGTCGTTCAGGGTCTGGCTGGGCAGGGTGAGATCCCCCTCAAAGCCGCTCTGGACCCGGGCATAATTGCTCTCGCTCACGGCACCGGCGGCCAGCACCACATCGAACAGCTTGGCTTTGTCGGTGTAGCTGCCGGCAGAGCCGATGCGGATGATGTTTTCCACATCGTAGAACTTGTACAGCTCGTAGGAGTAGATGCCGATGGAGGGCATTCCCATGCCGCTGCCCATCACACTGATGGGGCGGCCCTCATAGGTGCCGGTAAAGCCCAGCATTCCACGGACACCGGTGACCTGGCGGACATCCTTGAGGAAGGTATCCGCGATGAACTTTGCCCGCAGCGGATCGCCGGGCATCAGGACGGTCTTTGCGAAATCGCCTTTTTCAGCGCTGATGTGGGGTGTTGCCATAATCATTCTCCTTTTTGTTTGTAAAATAAACCTCTCCGGCGCTTCACGCCAGCATACGAGTTGCGGCTCCCAGCGTCCACTTCGTGCAAAGTATTGCACTCGTGTCCTGCTGGCCGCTGCCCCAACAACGCCTCCCTTCATCCGCCACTGGCGGCGGTCGTCGTTGTTGCCTGATAGGGGAGCCAAGTTTATGCTTCGCATTGCCGGAGAGGTTCTGTTCTGATTTATCGCTTTCCGGAGAACACGCTCTGCGGTGCGATGTACGAGCCATTGCGGCGGATCTCGAAGTGGCAGTGGTTGCCGGAAGAGCGGCCCGTGCTGCCCACATAGCCGATGAGCTGGCCCTGCCGCACGGTCTGGCCCGCACTGACCGCCAGAGACAGGCAGTGGGCATAGACCGTGGTATAGCCGCCGGAGTGGCTGATGATCACAGAATAACCATAGCCCGTACCGGCACCGGCCTTGTTATAACCCGCCTTGGTCACAGTGCCACCCGCCGATGCATAGATGGGCGTACCGGCAGAGGCACAGATATCCACGCCCTTATGGCCGCTGCTATACCAGCGTGAGCAGTTGCGGTAGCCCGGCACAGGCCAGATGAACTGACCGCTGCCACCGATGTATGCCGCCGCACCGTACTTCGTGACCTTCTTGGTGCCAACGACCACCTTTTTGTTCACCGGCTCCCGGATGGTCTCGGTGGAAAGGATGGTCTGCTCCAGCAGCACGCCATTGGTATCGTAGACGTTCTGCATGGTGACGCGGCGCAGGCCGTTCTGGCCCTCCTGCAGGGTCTTGGTGGTACCCTTGGTGTACTCGTTGGACTGGGTGGTCTCGGTGCCGAAGGGGATCTCCTCCTCCCGCGTCTCCACCTTGGTGATGCGGACTTCCAGCAGAGCCTCCTGCTTGGTCACGATCAGCTGGTCGCCCTCCTGGATATTGGAGTTCTCGGTCAGGGGAGCACCCTTGAAATTCGTATTCAGGGCACACAGCTCCCGGAAGGTCAGGTCGTTCTTCTGGGCAATGTCCCACAGGGTATCGCCCGCCCTGACCGTGTAGATCTTCTCCTGCTGCTGCACGCCGGTCAGCATATTCTCGATGGAATTGTCATCCTCAAAGCTGTCGTTGAAGTAGATTCCATCTTCCAGCGTCACATTTTTGTTAAAGCCCACGCTGATATTCTCGTCCGTCTGATCCTCGTAGGGGGCCAGCAGGCTCTCCAGATAGCTGCGCAGGGTGTCACCATCGGAGCAGACTGCCGTCAGTTCCCCGTCCAGATACAGGGCGGTGCCCTCACTGATCTGGTCACTGGCGCTCTGCAGAATGGCGTTCGCCGTCTCGCTCTCGTCCATGGTCTTGTGGGTCACGGAGATGGTATAGGTCGGCTCGATGGTCAGCTCGGTCTTGTCCGAACCGGCGTAGTTGATGCGCTGCATCACATCCTCTTTTGCGAGGTTGAACACTTCCTCATTGGCCACATAGCCAACGGTCTGGCCGTTCACCTGCACAGCCAGCGCATAGGGCTGGGCCATCGTCCTGTTCCAGACCGTGACGAACACGGCCAGCATACACAGGGGCAGGATGTACATTGCCGTCCGGGGCAGCAGGCTCAGGTTGCGCTTGAGCCCGCCCACAAAATAGCGCCCGGCCGCTTTTACGGAAGCACCAAAGCCCCGCTCCCGGCGCACGTCGTTGGCGTGGGCCGCCACAGCGCCGAGGCCCTTGAAGAACAGGTAAAGCGGTGCCAGCAGATCCTTGAACATCTGCGCCGCACCGGGAAAGGCTGTTGCAATGATGGTATGCCGGGCATTCCTGCACCAGCGGGCCAGTCTGTGGGCCACGGCAGCAATGCCGCGCCCTGTGCGCACCACCATGTACTCTGCCGCAAAGCCCAGTGCATAAAGTGCCTCGCCAACTGTCAGCACCACGGCACTGGCCCGCAGCTTTTTGGCCACATCATTCATGTGCCGCTGCGTTTTGCGGCGGAAACGGTGCCGCCGCAGCAGGCCGGAGATCTGGACCTTTGCCCAGAAGCTTCGCAGTTTTTCTCTGCCCTTCACCGGCGCTGCAGGAGCCTGGCTCTGCGGCTCCTTTGTTTTTTCTTCGATCAAAAGGGGTTGCTCCTTCCTGACGTTTTGGGTCGAAAGTTACAAATTCATATCAATTATACACTCTGCCCGGGCCGATACAAGGCTTGTCACAAAATTTGGGCAGAGCTTTCACAGAGGTTTCACCATATTTTCATATTTCAGCATCCAGCAATGCCCGCATATCCTCGGGCAGGGGGCTCTCCACTGCAACGGTGCGGGCGTGTTCCTCCACCGGCGTTTCCAGCCGGATGCCGCCGGGCACCTCGCTGTAAGCCGGCACCCGGAAACTCTGCCGGGCGCAATGGAGCGCCTGCCGGGCAATGCGGTCACGGTGCCCGCCGTAAAGGTCGTCCCCGGCCAGCGGGTGGCCGATGGACGCAAAGTGCACCCGGATCTGATGGGTGCGGCCCGTCACGGGAACACAGGCGGCAAGGCTCAGGCCCTGCGCTGCCTTTAATATGGTATACTCGGTGCGGCTGGGCTTGCCCTCGGGGGTCACGCACCGCCCGATGATGCTGTCCCCTCTCCGGCCAATGGGGGCATCGATGACTCCGGGGCCAAGGGGCAGTTCGCCCTCCACGATGGCGTAATAGAGTTTTTCCACGCCCTCGGCCAGCAGGGGCGCGGCATAGCCGTTCTTTGCGGCCAGTACCAGCCCGCTGGTGTCTTTATCGATCCGGTTCACCGGGCGGAACACCGGGCTTTCGCCGTGGGCAGCCGCCCAGGCGGCATAGCCGTTGGCCAGGGTGTCCCGGGGGTAGTTCAGTGTGGGGTGGACCGCCAGATGGGGCGGCTTTTCCAGCACCACGGCAAAAGCATCCTCGTAAACGACCCTGACCGGGATCTCAGGCTGGGGCTCCACGCCGGGGCCGTCGGCGGGCAGCGCAAAGCGGATCACCTGCCCTGCCTGCACACGGCGGTTGGCCAGAATGGGAACATCGTCCGCAAAAAAGCCGCTGCCATGGAATTTGACCGCCCGGGCCAGCTCCGTGGAGACGGCACACCGGCGCAGAAAGCCGCGCAGCAGCACGCCATCGGCTTCGGGCGGGACATTGAAAAGCAGCTGCATCCTTTGTTCCTCCCAAAAATTTCACGCCATATTTAGATTTATTATACCAAATTTCATCGTCACTTGCAAATCTTGTTTTTTTATGGTATCATGGGGAACGGAAAACGAGTGGAACATACGGCGGCGGGGCGGCTTTGACCGCTCTGAGGAAAGTCCGGGCCTCACAGAGCACGGTAACTGCTAACGGCAGCCGAGGGTGACCTCAGGGAAAGTGCAACAGAAAGGAAACCGCCGCAGCAATGCGGTAAGGATGAAAGGGCGAGGTAAGAGCTCACCAGCGCATGGGTGACTATGCGGCTTTGTAAACCCTACCGGAAGCAACGCCTATATGGGACGTACAGCGCTGCTCGCGTGTCCCGAAGGCGGCATGAGCCTGTCAGCAATGGCAGGCCTAGACAGATCGTCGTTTAATACAGAACCCGGCTTACGGTCCATCTCGTTTTCCATTTGGTGTATCTGCAGGGGGTTGTTAGAACCCTTCTTTGCCCCGCCGTCAGGCGCAGGGGCAGAGAAGGTTGATAACAGCCCTCTTTTCGTTTTGGCCAGAGTGTGGTATACTATCCTCACCACGGGAGCACAGTTGTTCTCCGTGGGCAAACAAGAGAGACAGGATGTGAAATCCTCCGATGAAAGATGGTTTTTTGAAAGCAGCAGCCCTCTCGCCCGCGCTTCGGGTGGCGGACTGCGCCTACAACACCCGGCAGATCCTCACGGAGCTGCGTGCCGCCGCCGCCCGCGGCGTAAAGCTGGCCGTGTTCCCTGAGTTCTGCCTGACCGGCTATACCTGCGGCGACCTGTTTTTGCAGCGCACCCTGCAGCAGGGAGCCCTGACCGGCCTGCAGGAGCTGCTGGATGCCAGCCGGGAGCTGGACACCGTGGCCCTTGTGGGCCTGCCCCTGATGGTGCGGGGCAAGCTGTACAACTGCGCTGCCGTGCTCTGCCGCGGGCAGCTGCTGGGTCTGGTTCCCAAAACGTACCTGCCCAACTACGGCGAGTTCTATGAAAAGCGGCAGTTCACCCCCGGTTCCACCGAGGTGGAGTGGGTGAATGTCTGCGGGCAGGATGTCCCCTTTGGCACCTCCCTGCTCTTCCGCTGCCGTCAGATGCCCAGCTTTGTGCTGGGCGTGGAGCTCTGCGAGGATCTGTGGAGCGCGCTGCCGCCCTCCACCTTCCACGCACTGGCAGGCGCTACCGTCATCGCCAACCTTTCGGCCAGCGATGAAACGGTGGGCAAGGCCGAGTACCGCCGGGCACTGGTGGAGAACCAGTCTGCCCGCCTGCTCTGCGGCTACCTGTACGCCTCGGCAGGCCACGGCGAGAGCACCCAGGACATGGTGTTCGCAGGCCACGACCTGATCGCCGAGAACGGCACCCTGCTGGCCGAGGTGAAGCCCTTTGCGGGCGGCCTTGCCGAGACAGAGCTGGACTGCCAGCGGATGGAATCGGAGCGGGCGCGCAACACCAGCTTTGAGCCCAGCACCGAGGGCTACCAGACCGTGGAGTTCGACCTGGCCCTGACCGACACCGTGCTGACCCGTTGGGTAGACCCCACCCCCTTTATCCCCCACAACGAGCAGCTGCGCGCCGAACGCTGTGAGCTGATTTTGAAGATGCAGGCCGATGGCCTGGCCAAGCGTCTTGAGCACGCCCGCGCCAAAACAGCCGTCATCGGCATTTCGGGCGGTCTGGACAGCTGCCTTGCCCTGCTGGTGGCTGTCCGCGCCATGAAGCAGCTGGGCCGCCCCACCACCGATGTGCTGGCCGTGACCATGCCCTGCTTTGGCACCACCAAGCGCACCCGCAGCAATGCAGAGATCCTTTGTGACGAGCTGCACGTCAGCTTTACCGAGATCGACATTGCCGCCACGGTGCACAGCCACTTCCGGGACATCGGCCAGGACGAGAGCGTGCTGGACGTGACCTACGAGAACGGACAGGCCCGCGTGCGTACGCTGGAGCTGATGGACACTGCCAACCGCACCGGCGGCCTGGTGGTGGGCACCGGCGACCTGTCCGAACTGGCACTGGGCTGGGCCACCTACAACGGCGACCACATGAGCATGTACGGCGTGAACGCAGGCGTACCCAAAACGCTGGTGCGCCACCTTGTCCGGTACGAAGCCGACATCGCCGCCACCCCGGCCCTGAAAGAGGTGCTGCTGGACATCCTCGACACCCCTGTGTCCCCCGAGCTGCTGCCCGCCAAGGACAACGGCGAGATCGCACAGCGCACCGAGGATCTGGTGGGCCCCTATGAACTGCACGACTTCTACCTTTATTATGTGCTCCGCTTCGGCTTTGGCCCGGCAAAGATCTTCCGGCTGGCCAGGGCAGCCTTTGCGGGCCGGGAGGAATACCCGGACGCGGTGCTTTACAAGTGGCTGCGCAACTTCTACTGGCGGTTCTTTGCCCAGCAGTTCAAGCGCAGCTGCCTGCCCGACGGCCCCAAGATCGGCAGCGTGACCCTCTCGCCGCGCGGGGACTGGCGGATGCCCAGCGATGCCTGCGCCGCCCTGTGGCTGGCCGAGCTGGAACAGCTGTTCCCCCAGAAGGATGCCTGAGCCATGAAGCAGAAAAAAAATCTCTGGGTCAATTTACTGTTTGCCGCTGTTGTTCTGGTGATCGCGGGGGTGCTTTTTTACCTCCGCAGTGCCGGGCAGAGCGGCAGCACCCTGGGCGCGGAGCTGATCTACGGCGATGCAAACACGGTGCAGAAGATCTCCCTGGACAAGGATGCCGTCTATGACATCGACACCGGCTATCTGACGGTGCACATCGAGGTCAAAGACGGCGCGGCACGGTTCATTGATTCCCCCTGCCCTGACCACATCTGCGAGAGCTTTGGCTGGATCTCGCAGGAGGATCAGACGGCCACCTGCCTGCCGGCACGGGCCGTTCTGACCATCGTGCCCCTTGCCTGAGGACATGTCAAAAAGGAGAATTCCTATGTTTGATGAAACTTCCCGTTCCCATATGGACGATGACAGCACCCGGCACATCCACCGGGGCCACCGCCCACCGGAAGAAAAGACTGTGGAGGTGGACAGCGCGGCCTTTTTTGCGCCGGAAACTGCCGCTCCCACCCCGCCGCCTGCACCGCCCAAGCCGCCGAAGCATACCGGCGGGCCTGCCCCGGAGTCAAAGCCCCCCCGCCGCAAGCCGGATGCAGATACCGGCGCGGCCAACCCGAAACGAGGTACTGTTTTGCTGATCGTACAAGCCATTCTGAGCATTGCGGCCTTCCTACAGCTCTGGCGCACCCAGATGCTGCCCGCGCTGTATCTGGTCATCATTGCGGCGCTGCTGGTGCTGTTCTGGCTGCTGGTCAAGCGCTGCCAGGAGTACAGCGCCCCCCGCAAGGTATCCCGGGTGTTCTCGGTGTTCCTGTGCGCCTTTCTGGCGCTGGGCTGTGTCTGGGCTCAGCAGGGCCTGAGTGCACTGGACAACGTGACCTCCGGCCTTGTCACCGGCACCGAGGCCAACAAGATCACCAAGGAGCCCTTTGTGGTCTATCTGAGCGGCGTGGACAACCGCGGCGAACTGACTGAAAAGGCCCGCAGCGATGTGAACATTCTCGCCGTGGTCAACCCCTCCACCAAACAGGTGGCGCTCATCAACACCCCCCGCGATTACTACGTTGATCTGGCGGGCACCAACAGCAAGGACAAGCTGACTCATGCCGGTCTGTACGGCGTGGAGACCAGCATGGCAACCCTGGGCAACCTGTACGGGGTCAATGTGGACCAATACCTCCGCATCAACTTTGCGGGCTTCATCAGCATCATCGATGCCGTGGGCGGCGTGGATGTCTACTCCGATCA
Source organism: Faecalibacterium sp. Marseille-Q4137 (assembly GCF_017377535.1). Lineage (NCBI taxonomy): Bacteria > Bacillati > Bacillota > Clostridia > Eubacteriales > Oscillospiraceae > Faecalibacterium > Faecalibacterium sp. Marseille-Q4137. The sequence goes on along the minus strand of NZ_JAFREK010000022.1, from coordinate 20,998 downwards.
GGCGTTCACCTCGGTGGGCAGCCCCGGCTACTATGACCCCACCACCTTTGCCGAGGGCTGGAACCATCTGGACGGCAAGAGCGCTCTGGCCTTTGCCCGTGAGCGCCATGCCTTTGCCTCCGGCGATATCCAGCGCGGCATCAACCAGATGAAAGTCATCGATGCCATGATGAACAAGATCAAATCCCCCACCGTGCTGATGAGCTTCTCCAAGCTGATGGATGCTGTGTCCGACTGCTTTGTGACCAGCCTTTCTCAGGAGCAGATCTCCGCACTGGTGCGGATGCAGCTGGCAAGCCTGTCTGACTGGGACATCCAGAGCTATACCGTGACCGGCACCGGCGGCAAGAGCTCCCAGTGCTACTCCGCAAAGGGTCAGAGCCTCTATGTGATGAAGCCGGATGAGAACTCCGTCAACCAGGCCAAGGAACTGATCGCATCCGTTCTGGGCGGCGAGGGCACCGTGAGCGATACCCAGCAGACCCCCGAAAAGACCGAGGTATACACCCCCACGGCCGATCCCAACGCGGGCACCTCTGTGGAAGAATCGCCCGACAGCGTCATTGTGGAGGAACCTGCCGAGAGCGTGCCTGCGGAACAGCCTGCCGATGAGCAGCCCGCAGAACCCACCCCCGAAGCGCCTGCCGAGAGCGAGGCTTCCACCGAAGCACCTGCTGAGAGTGAAGCCAGCAGTGGATCCACCAGCGGAGCAGAAACACCTTCTATCTCTCTGCCCACGCAGGAACAGGTGGAATCTGCTGCCAACTCCCTGCATCAGGCCGCTTCCACCGTGCTGGATGCTCTGTTCGGCTCCAGCAGCAGTGGAGAATAAAACAGAATAAAACAGCACAAGCCCCGGGCCTTGCAAAAGGTCCGGGGCTTGTTGTCTGCTGATTTTACAGGGAAGCGCGATTACTCAGCGTCGCCCAGCTCAAAGGTCTTGACAGAGACAGTGCCGTTGCGGCCAGCCTTGTCGGTGCGCAGATACTGGCGGGTGGTCTCGCCGTTGCTGGTCACGTCAGCAACATAGATCTGCTCGGCCTCGGCCTCGATGGGGAACTCCTCGGCCATGCCCTTCATGGGCAGAGCGCTCAGGTCTGCGTAAGCGTCCTTCACCTTCCACAGCTTCATGGTGTCGCCGTTGGACAGGGTGAACTCGCCGTAGCAGTCAGCGGAGTAGGTGGTGCCGTTCACATCCAGATCCTCGGTGCTGACAACGCTGGCGGCAGCGGCCTCGCTCTCGGCAGCTTCGCTGGAAGCGGCCACAGAGGAAGCAGCCTCGCTGGAAGCAGCGGAGGATGCGGTGGAAGATGCACTATTGGAGCAGCCAGTCATGGCAACAGCCAGCACAGCAGCGGTCAGTGCCAGACCCAGAGTACGATTGATTCTCATGTGATAGTCTCCTTCTATTCTGAAACCATATCAATTCCTGCGCCCGGCGTAAACTTTGTACGCACCGAGCGTGCATGTGCTAGTCTACCACAACTGACTATATTGTTCAAGACTTTGCACAAAAAATAGCCCTCTCGATCACGCTGTCGCATGACTGAGAGGGCCGATATTACTTCAGGATCTCCTGCAGCACGCTGTGGCCGTCCAGGCTGGAAGCGTCCACACCCAGATATTCACACACGGTCTGTGCAATGGTGCCAAAGCAGAGCCGGGTGCCCAAATCCACACCGGGCTTCACGCCCTTGCCGCAGACCAGATACGGCACATACTCGCGGGTATGGTCCGTGGTCTTGGTGTAGGAGGGGTCGCAGCCGTGGTCGGCGGTGATCATCAGCAGGTCGCCCTCCCGCATCCCGGGGATGAAGTCGGCCAGGAAGCGGTCAAATTCGGTGGCGGCGGCAGCATAGCCGGGCACGTCGCGGCGGTGGCCGTAGAGCATATCAAAATCCACCAGATTCACAAAGGCCAGGCCCTCGAAATCCCGGGTCTGCAATGCCTTGGTGAAGGCGATGCCATTGGTGTTGCCGGTAGTCTTGATCTTTTCGGTCACGCCCTGCCCGTCAAAGATATCAAAGATCTTGCCCACGGCGATGACATCCCTGCCGGCCTCCTTCAGCAAGTCGAGCATGGTGGCACGGGGCGGCTTCAGGCTCAGGTCGTGGCGGTTGGTGGTACGGTAGAAGGTCTCGGCGCTGCTGCCCAGGAAGGGCCGGGCGATGACACGGCCCACGCCGTACGCGCCCTTCAGCATCTCACGGGCGATCTCGCAGTAGCGGTAAAGCTCGTGCACGGGCACCAGCTCCTCGTGGGCAGCCACCTGGAACACGCTGTCGGCGCTGGTGTAGACGATGAGGGCATTTTCCTTCATGGCCTGCTCGCCGTAGTCCTTCAGCACCTCGGTGCCGGAATAGGGCAGATTGCAGAGGACTTTGTGGCCGGTTTTTGCCTCAAACTCCTGAATGAGCTCCTCCGGGAAGCCGTTGGGGAAGGTGGGCAGCGGGTTCGGGCTGACCACCCCGGCGATCTCCCAGTGGCCGATGGTGGTATCCTTGCCCATGCTCTGCTCCTGCAGGCGGGCAAAGGCACCGGCGGGCGCGTCGGTCTTTTCGCCCGCAGTCACACCGTCAATGTTGAACAGGCCCAGCTTTTTCAGGTTGGGGCAGTTGAAATTGGGATGCCCTGCAATGGCTCCCAGCGTGTTGGTGCCCTCGTCGCCAAAGGCGGCTGCATCCGGCTCCGCGCCGATGCCAAAGCTGTCCAGCACGATCAAAAATACACGCTTTTCCATATGTTTTCACTCCATTTTCCTCCGGGGCTGCCCCGGAACAGTCGCACTTTTGCTTACCCTCATTATAAGCAAATCCCGCCGGTTATGCAAGCGCTTTGTGGTGGAAAGTTTTTTGTTCAAACCTGATGAAATCTTAGCAGTTTCTTTGCAAAGATTTTTCTTGCGCTATTGTATCCAAGAGCTTATAATGTATAGTGGTATGGTTTGTTGAAACAGCCATATTGGCGTATACTGCCGCCGCGGGCGCAAAGCAATCACTGCCCGCCAGAGAGCAGCCAGCTTGGGCTGCTGCGTCAAGATAGAGAGCATTATAGCGTGAACGTTGGAGGTATTTTATGAGAAAAACGAAGATCATCTGCACCCTGGGCCCTTCTACCGATAAGGGCGATGTCCTGCGCGACCTGATCGCAAACGGCATGAACGTGGCCCGTTTCAACTTCTCCCACGGTTCCTACGAGGAGCATGGCGGCCGTCTGGCAAAGCTGAAAGCGCTGCGTGAGGAGCTGGGCAAGCCCGTTGCCGCCCTGCTGGACACCAAAGGCCCCGAGATCCGCCTGAAGGAGTTCAAGAACGGTGTGGAGATGCTGGAAGCCGGCCAGACCTTTACCCTGACCACCCGCGAGGTGGAGGGAACCAAGGAGATCTGCTCCGTCACTTACAAGGATCTGCCCCAGGACGTGCAGCCCGGCGGCACCATCATGCTGGACGACGGCCTGATCATGCTGCACATTGAGCAGGTCACCGACACCGACATCATCTGCACCGTGCTGAACAGCGGCAAGATCAAGACCAAAAAGGGTGTCAATGTGCCCGGCGTGCATCTGTCCATGCCCTACCTGAGCCAGAAGGACCGCGAGGACATCATCTTTGGCGTGCAGAACGGCTTTGACTTCATCGCTGCTTCCTTTGTGCGCACCGCTCAGGACGTGTACGACATCCGCAACCTGCTGAATGAGTACGACTCCAACATCCGCATCATTGCCAAAATCGAGAACCGCGAGGGTGTGAACAACATCGACAGCATCCTCTCCGCAGCCGATGCCGTCATGGTGGCCCGTGGTGACCTGGGCGTTGAGATCGACTTCACCGAGCTGCCCGGCATCCAGAAGGACATCATCGACCGCTCCTTCTCCTTCGGCAAGCCCATCGTCACTGCCACCCAGATGCTGGACAGCATGATGGTCAACCCCCGCCCCACCCGTGCCGAGATCTCCGACGTGGCAAATGCCATCTACGATGGCACCTCTGCCATCATGCTGTCCGGCGAGACCGCTGCCGGTGACTACCCCGTGGAGGCCCTCAAGACCATGTCCGCCATTGCAGAGCGCACCGAGAACGAGGAGCACTACCGCCCCCAGCGCCACGCCGAGATCCAGATCAGCGTCAGCGATGCAACCGCTCATGCTGCCTGCCTGACCGCCAAGGACGTGAACGCTGCCGCCATCGTCACCGTGTCCGAATCCGGCAACACTGCCCGCCTGCTGAGCAAGTACCGCCCCAAGCAGCCCATCATTGCCTGCGTCATGGACGAGCAGGTGCAGCGTCAGCTCTCCCTGAGCTGGGGCATCACTTCCCTGCTGATGGGCCCCGCCCACAGCACCGATGAGCTGATCGAGATGTCCACCGCTCTGGCCGAGAAGAACGGCTACCTGCACAACGGCGAGCTGACCGTTGTGACCGCAGGCGTGCCCGTGGGCGTTTCCGGCACCACCAACATGATCAAGATCCACATGGTGGGCAACTGCCTGGCCACCGGTGTGGGCGTGGGCCGCGGCAAGACCGATCTGGTCTCCGCCAGCGGCAAGGCCTGCGTCTGCCGCACTCTGGAGGAGGTCAAGGCAAAGTTCCGCCCCGGCATGGTGCTGGTCGTTCCCTCCACCAGCAACGAGATGCTGAGCTATGTCCGTGATGCCGCCGCTCTGGTGGTTGAGGAGCCCGGCCTGAACAGCCACGCTGCCATCGTGGGCAACTCCCTGCTCAAGCCCACCATCGTGGGTGCCGCAGGTGCCTGCAGCCACATCCGCGACGGCCTGGATATCGCTGTGGATTGTGTCCACGGCAGCGTCCAGCGCCTGCAGGCCTGATCCTGAAGGAGAACATCATGGAACGCATTGCAAGCTTCTGTGTCGATCACACCAAACTGGACCGGGGCATGTACCTGAGCCGCCAGGACGGTGATGTGCTGACCTGGGACATCCGGATGAAGAAGCCCAATCAGGGCGATTATCTGACCACCGGTGCCGCCCACACGCTGGAGCACCTGTTTGCCACCTACGCCCGCAACAGCGCGGTGAAGGACGGCGTGATCTATGTTGGCCCCATGGGCTGCCGCACCGGCTTCTACCTGCTCACCCGCGGGCTGACCCCGGCGCAGGCATTGGAGCTGACTGTGGATTCCTTCCGCTTCATGGCCGCCTTTGAGGGGGATATCCCCGGTGCCAGCGAGGTGGAATGCGGCAACTACCGCGATATGGATCTGCCCGCCGCCAAGGCCGAGGCAGCCGCCATGCTGCCGGTGCTGGAAGCACTGACCGCTGACCAGCTGCACTACTAAGCGATACAGCAAAAGACCTCCCCATGCAGGCAGCACCTGCACGGGGAGGTCTTTTTGCGTTTCAGGAAAGCTCTTTTACAGAGTGCTTACTCCACGATGATGCTCTTGCCGGTCATCTCAGCGGGGACAGGCAGGCCGATATAGGGCAGCATGGTGGGGGCGATATCTGCCAGGCAGCCACCCTCGCGCAGCTTCACATCGCCGCAGCCAACGGCCACAAAGGGCACCACGTTGGTGGTGTGGGCGGTAAAGGGAGTGCCGTCCGGGTTCATCATCTTCTCGGCGTTGCCGTGGTCGGCCGTGATAAAGGCACAGCCGCCTGCGTTCAGCACAGCGGTGACCACCTGATCCACAGCGGTATCCACAGCCTCAACGGCCTTGACAGCGGCATCGAACACGCCGGTGTGGCCGACCATGTCGCAGTTGGCAAAGTTCAGGATGACCACATCATACTTACCGCTCTCGATGCGCTTGACGCACTCAGCAGCCACCTCAGGGGCGCTCATCTCAGGCTGCAGGTCGTAGGTGGCAACCTTCGGGCTGGGGATGACGCAGCGGTCCTCACCCTCGTAGGGAGCCTCCACACCGCCGTTGAAGAAGAAGGTGACGTGTGCATACTTCTCGGTCTCGGCAATGCGCAGCTGGGTCTTGCCGTTCTCGGACAGGTACTGGCCCAGAACGTTCTTCAGCTCCACGGGAGGATAGGCGACCTCGCAGTTGGGCATGGTGGCATCGTACTCGGCCATGCAGACATAGTTGACCTGCTTGCGGCCGCCGCGGCGCTCAAAGCCCTTGAAGTCGTCATCGCAGAAGATGCGAGTCATCTGGCGGGCACGGTCGGGACGGAAGTTCATAAAGATGACGGTATCGCCATCCTGCACGCGGCCGCCCTCACAGGTGACGCAGGGCAGAACGAACTCGTCGGTCTTATCGGCAGCATAGGATGCCTCAATGGCCTCGGCAGCGTTGGCAGCGTGGTTGCCCTCACCGTAGACGAATGCGGCGTAAGCCTTCTCCTCGCGGTCCCAGTTGTTGTCGCGGTCCATGGCGTAGTAACGGCCGGAAACGCTGGCGATCTTGCCAACGCCCAGCTCATCCAGCTTGGCCTGCAGGTCAGCCAGGAAGCCCTTGCCGGCGTGGGGGTCGGTATCACGGCCATCGGTGATGCAGTGCAGGTAGACTTCCTTTGCGCCCATGTGCTTTGCCATTTCCAGCACGCCGAACCAGTGGTCAGCGTGGCTGTGGACACCGCCGGTGCCCACCAGGCCCATCAGGTGGATGGCCTTGCCTGCCTCAATGGCAGCCTTCATGTTCTTGAACAGCACGGGGTTCTTGAACATCTCACCATCCCGGATGGACTTGGTGATGAGGGTCAGCTGCTGGTAAACGATGCGGCCAGCGCCCATGTTGGTGTGGCCCACCTCAGAGTTGCCCATCTGACCATCGGGCAGGCCGACAGCCATGCCGGAGGCCTCGATGGTGGTCATGGGATATTTTGCCATCAGGGCATCCAGATGGGGGGTCTTTGCGGCGACCACGGCATTGCCGTAGGTCTCGTTGGGCACCCAGCCAAAGCCATCCATGATGCACAGAAGTACAGGTTTCTTGGACATAACGTTGAATCTCCTTTGATTTAGAACAAATAGCGCCCGGCACAGCGCTGGAAAAACGGCGCAGCCGGGCGCTGGGAAAACAGGTCAGAGGGCCTTCTCAGCCGTTGGAAGCGGCATTGACGATAACAGCAAAATCAGGAGCCTTCAGAGATGCGCCGCCGATCAGGCCGCCGTCCACATCCTTCTTGCTCAGCAGCTCCTCGCAGTTCTTGGCGTTCATGCTGCCGCCGTACTGGACCGTGACAGCCTCGGCCACAGCCTCGCCGTACACTTCGCCGATGACCTTGCGGATCTGAGCGCAGACCTCCTCGGCCTGGTCAGCGGTCGCGGTCTTGCCGGTGCCGATGGCCCAGATGGGCTCGTAGGCAATGACCACATTTGCCATCTGCTCGGCGGTCACGTCGCGCAGGGCGATCTTGGTCTGCATCCGCACCAGCTCCTCGGTCACGCCCTCCTCGCGCTGCTGCAGGCTCTCGCCCACGCAGATGATGACCTTCAGGCCCGCATTCAGGGCAGCCAGAGCGCGCTTGTTCACGGTCTGGTCGGTCTCTGCAAAGTACTGGCGGCGCTCGGAGTGGCCGACGATGACGTACTCCACACCCAGATCCACCAGCATATCGGCGCTGATCTCGCCGGTGAACGCACCGGACTTCTCAAAGTGGACATTCTCAGCACCCACATGGATGTTGGTGCCCTTGGTCTTTGCCACAGCGGTGACCAGATCGGTGTAGGGGGTGCAGATAACGACCTCACAGGAAGCATCCTTGACGGCGGGGATCAGCTCATCCACCAGCTTGGCTGCCTCAGTGGCGGTCTTGTTCATCTTCCAGTTGCCTGCAATGATTGCCTTACGCTTTGCCTTATCCATTCTAACGATCTCCTTATCACAAAATACCTCCCCGCCGCCTTCGGTGCCGCCTCTCCCGGCAGGAGAGGCAGGATAAACGACATCTCCTGCCTCCCGGATGGAGAGCTGGCGAGCGTCGGCAAGCCTGAGAGATCTTATTATCCAAAATAAAAAGTGCGGCGGCGTATATGCCGCCGCACCTCAGTGATGCTGGTTCAGATGCTTATGCGTTCTGGATCACAGCGATACCAGGCAGCTCCTTGCCCTCCAGATACTCCAGAGAAGCGCCGCCGCCGGTAGAGATGTGGGTCATCTTGTCGCCCAGGCCCATCTGCTGCACAGCTGCTGCGCTGTCGCCGCCGCCGATCACGGTGGTAGCATCGCTCTCAGCCATAGCCTTGGCAACAGCCAGAGTACCAGCTGCCAGAGTGGGGTTCTCGAACACGCCCATGGGGCCGTTCCACACCACGGTCTTGGATGCCTTGACAGCATCGGCAAACAGCTTCATGGTCTCGGGGCCGATGTCACAGCCCTCCATGTCAGCAGGGATGGCGGTGACGGGCACCACAGTGACATCCACGGGAGCGTCGATGGGATCGGGGAAGTCCTTGATGCAGGCTGCATCCACGGGCAGCAGCAGCTTCACGCCCTTCTCCTTGGCCTTGGCCATCATTTCCTTGCAGTAATCCAGCTTGGTATCGTCGCACAGGCTCTTGCCGACCTCGTAGCCCTGAGCCTTGACGAAGGTGTAAGCCATGCCGCCGCCGATGATCAGGGTATCGACCTTCTCCAGCAGATTGGAGATGACGTTCAGCTTATCGGCAACCTTAGCGCCGCCCAGGATGGCGGTGAAGGGACGAACGGGATCGTTGACTGCGTTGCCCAGGTACTTGATCTCCTTCTCCATCAGGTAACCGACAGCGGTATCCTTGATGTAGTCGGTGACACCTGCGGTGGAGCAGTGTGCACGGTGGCAGCTGCCGAATGCATCGTCAACGTATGCATCTGCCAGAGAAGCCAGCTCCTGGCTGAACTCAGGCATGTTCTTGGTCTCTTCCTTGCGGAAACGGGTGTTCTGCAGCAGAACGACATCGCCGTTGTTCATTGCGGCAACAGCAGCCTTTGCGTTCTCGCCCACAACGTTGTCGTCATCAGCGAACACAACGGTCTTGCCCAGCTTTGCGCTCAGAGCCACAGCAACGGGTGCCAGGCTGAACTTTGCCTCGGGGCCGTTCTTGGGTTTGCCCAGGTGGCTGCACAGGATGACCTTAGCACCATCGTTGACCAGCTTCTGGATGGTGGGCAGAGCCGCATTGATGCGGTTCTCGTTGGTGATCACGCCGTCCTTCATCGGGACATTGAAATCGCAGCGGACAAGGACCTTCTTGCCGCAGTAATTCTGATCGTCGATCGTTTTCTTACCTAAACCCATGGTAACAAACTCCTCTCAAATTCTTTTCGTTCGGAATCGAATTTTGCTCTTCATCGGGGGCCGCGCACTGCGAACTTCCCCGTACATCCTTATTATAAACAAAAAGCGTGTGTATTGCAAGGACGGGGGATGGATAATTTATTAACAAACATTTGTTGCAGAAGCAAAGAAATGTGGTGATTTTGCCGGAACGCACCAAAAACCGCCTTTTTTTCTGAAAAAGACCCGCCGCAGGGAGTGTTCGCCCCCGCAGCGGGTCCTGTCCATTCAGAATGTTTTCCGGAACTTCTGCTTCACTTTTTCCAGATATTCCAGCACCAGCGGATTTTTCATGCCCAGCAGGATGACCGCGTATGCAGCCACTGAGCCCAGCACTGCCGCCAGAATGCAGATGAGATTGGGCAGAGCCAGTGCCTTGACCCCGGTACAGACAAGAACGATGCCCACACAGCCGCAGAGCACCGAGCCAACGGTGCGCCGGTCAGCTGAGACCGTGACCAGACCCCTGGAGCAGCGGATACAGAGCATCATGGAGCACAGCTCTGCCAGCAGGGTGGTAAAGGCTGCCGCATTCTCCCGGAACCGCGGGATGAGCAGGATGTTCAGCCCCACGTTCAAAATTGCACTCACAAGCGTTGCTACCAAAAATTGACCTTCTCTTTTCCATGGCACCAAAACACAAGTATTATAGAGCCACCCAAATAAACTTGCTACCAGTGCTATACTCAAAATGCGAAGTGGCACAGCTGCTTCCAGATAGCTTTCGCTTGAGATAAAAAGAACGACCTCTTGACTTAGTTCAAACAATCCCACTACAGCCGGAAGAACGGTTAATACCATTGCCCCGAATACTTTATTAAAAAGCCTTTCAAAATTCAGCCTATCCTGCATTCCCGCATAACGAGACAACCTCGGAACAGATACTAAAAGAATAGATGCCAGAACCGATTTTACCATCGTATATATCTTCATTGCAACGGTGTAAATTCCCACATGATAGTCTGAAGTTAAAACTCCGAGAATTGTCACATCTGAATTTACATAAATCGTAATTGCAAAGCTCGATGCAAAAATCAGAAGTATTGGTTTTAAATGCTTTTTCCAGTCTATTTTTGCTGTCAGTCGAATCGTGCAATATTTCCTAGCTCGAAAGAAGTTCAATATATTCGCACCTGCTGCGGCAAACACCGTAATTCCTGCGTAAATACAGTAATCGTCCTGCGTTTTAACAAATGCGAACATCATCAGAATTGATATTATTTGAAAAATAATACCTCTAACTGTGATATAGGTATACTCCTCAAAGATCGTGAACACCCATTCGGTGCCGATGGTCGTAAAGAAGATCTGTAAACTCAGCACCAGCATCAGGTCGGTATAGGCATGGAGCTTTGTCCAGAAAAGCATCGTCACAGCCAATGCCGCATAGGTCAGGGCCGTGGAGATCATATTGATGGAGAACATCTCCGATGCAAAAGCCGACAGTTTTTCCCGGTCGTTCACATAGCGGGAACCCTCACGCACCGCATAGGAGGAGATGCCAAGGCCTGCAAACAGCAGAAAATACCCGCAGACGGAGCTGGCAAAGTTCACTTTGCCCAAATTATTTACTTGTAGAATGTTAGATATGTACGGGAATGTAATCAGTGGAAAGATAATTTGTAGAATCGTCTTGATTCCACTCATTATTGCATTTAATGTAAGCGATTTCTTCATAACTAGATACTTTCACTCACCCTGTTTTTTCTTTACCCATGCGTCCCAGAAGAAATACGAATACATGGTTTTAAGCCAGTAAAAATATCTCTTTTCCTGAAGTTGCTGTTGCATCATTTCCTTTGCCCATCTGTAAAACCCTGCTTTTGCTTTCGGATAACCTTCTTCCATAAAGCGTGCACTCTTTCCATATTTAACCACTAACTCACGACAAACCTGTGAATATCCCGCTTTTGCAGTCTTCTGTACAAGTGATTCATTCGCATACAATACAACAATTCGCTCCCACGCCATCATTTCTGTTAATTTTCCAGTAAAATAATCGCACAGCGTTACCGACTGATCATTGCGGTAGTAATAGTATAATTCACTTTCCGAACGAACAATCTTAGATGCTTTTTTGATGCATTCTGCTAAGAAAAGAGTATCTTCTCCAATATACAGGTCATCAGAAAATCGAATATCCTTCACACAGCTTTTTCGGTATACTGCGCCGCAGGCGACCTTATGCGCTGCTGGTGTAAACCAATCGTACCGTCTTGCATCCAATATGCAAACTTTATCTGTAATTTGGGGAATATGTTCTACGTCACTGCCTTCCCAAACATCCAGCATTTTACAGTATGCAATTTCCGCGTCCGATTGCACCAACATCATTTCCAGCCGTTCTATAAATTCCGAATGAATAAAATCATCTGGATCAACAAATGAAATATACTTTCCTGTACTTTTTTCCAATCCCAGATTTCGCGCAGAAGAAACACCACCGTTTGGCTTGTGGTATATCTTGATCCGCGGATCTTTTTCCGCGTAGCGCTGGCAGATGGCAAGGGAGTTGTCTGTTGATCCATCATCCACCAGAATGATCTCCAGATCCCGATAGGTCTGACCGAGGATGCTGTCCAGACATTTTTCCAGATACTTTTCTTTGTTATAGATCGGCACAATGATACTGACGGTATCGTTCAGCACAAATTTTCCTCCCTTATTCTGCCGCCGGGCCATTCTTCAGCAGGAACAGTTTTGCATACAGCCTCCGGCTGCATCTGAGCAGCTGATACTTCTGCTGGCTGCTGGTGCAGAGCAGCTTTGCCGCTGCCGGGTCACACTCCTGCAGAAAGGCCTCCATTTTTGCGCGGCGCACCGTGTCCTGCATCAGATACGGATAGCAGTGCTCCACCACGCTCAGCATGGCGGCATCATTTTCTGTCATTCCCGGGTATGCTTCCCGGATGGCCTGATATTTCTGATAGCCCATATCCAGCTTATCCTCGTAGAACTTCATGTTCCTGCGGTGAAGGATGCTGTCCGGGCGCTGATAGTAATAATACAGCGGCACCGGGCGGTATGCGACCTTGCTACACTGCTGAAAAATGCGATATGTCGTGCCCTGATCTTCCATCATCCGCCCCAGTGGATAGCGCACCTCCCGGAACAGTTCCCGCTTGTAGAGCTTGTTCCAGGCAAAATCCCCCAGCTTATCCGAGACAAGGGTGCTGCGGATGGCCTCCCGGCCTGTCATACACTGCACCGGTACGGTGAGTTCTGCCGGGGCAAGCTCTTCCTCCCGTTCAAACGTCCGGAAGCCCACCACAGCCACGTCCGCATCCTTTTCCTGCAGGTCACAGCAAAGCGTTTCCAGCATCCGGCTATCCAGAAAGTCATCACTGTCCACAAAGCAGAGATACGTTCCCTGTGCCCGTTCGAGTCCCGCGTTGCGCGCTGCAGAGAGTCCCCCGTTTTTCTGGTGGACTGCTGTTACACGTTCTTCCTGTGCGGCATATTCGTCGCAGATGGCTCCACTGGCATCGGTGGAACCATCATCCACCAGCAGGACCTCAAGATTCCGATAGGTCTGGTGCAGGATGCTGTCCACGCAGCGGCGGAGATATCGCTCCACATTGTAGACCGGGACAATGACACTGATCAGCTCTGTCTCCATGTTCTGTTCCCTCAGAAGAATGTTTCTCTGCCAATGTGGAGGATCTCCGAGGTGTACGGGCAAATGGCATTGTTGCCCTGAATATACGCCTGATAGATCCAGATGATGACCAGCATTCCCCACATGGCAGCCTTCAGCAGCTTGCGCAGACGCTCATCCTCCACGCACTTGACCACACGTCCAATGGCGAGATAACGGAAGAACGCAAAATACAGGCAGATGCGGTAGAGCGGCACATTGATGTTGCGCAGCTGGGCCGTTGCCATCTCGATCAGGATCATCACGATCCAGAAATCGGCATCCGAGCGAGTAAAGCGGCGATGGCCCGCCCCTTCCTCTCTGGCATACCAGCGGTACAGCACAATGGGCAGGATCAGGAACGGCAGACGCACAATGATGGGATTCAGCGTGAAGCCGCCCGCATTGGCATCATAATAATATCCGTAAAGCCGATCAATGAAGTCCACATTCAGGGCCAGCCTGACCACAGCCTTGCTGAAGAAGGCAAGGTAGACCGAAAATGCCGCCAGGCCACCCTTGACCCACCAGTTGTCGAAATGCTGAAGCAGGATATAGATCAACAGCGCACCAAACGAGATAAAGGTGGCATTGTGGAACAGGCAGGAGACCGCCAGCAGTAGAACCGCCCAGTGATACTTTTTCTTCCACGCAAAGCTGAACGCCAAAAATGCCACACCCAGCGCCACAGACTGCCGCTCGGCATTGTAGGTATCGCCATAATACAGGCAGAGGTAAGCCAGCCAGCCATAGGGCACGGAGACATACTCCTTATACTGCACCAGCCCGATCATAAACAGGCCGCAGGCCAGCAGGTCCACCATAAAGTAGAGCCAGTGGACATCACCAAAAACATGGGCCGCCAGATAGACCAGCGTCATAAACAGCGGCTCTGTTTTGTGCCGCTGCCGGATGCAGGCCAGCAAACCATCCTGCAGCTTTGCATCCGCCACCCATCCCTCATACACCACGCTGTCCGTACCAATGGACGGGTCCCGCAAGCCTGCCAATACCGCCATCACCAGCACTGCCAGCGCCAGGCAGAGATAAAAGCCCTTCTCGTTGTTTTTCTTCGTCCGCAGGTGCTCGCCATAGGCGGCAATGCCCACAGAAACCGCAAAAGCCCCCAGATAAATCAGCATAACTTCTCCATTTTATTTTTCGACTGTGTGTTTATTTTTCCATTCTCCCAGCCCATAAACGGCATAAAACAGCCGCTTGCTGATCAGAAGTGTTTCCACTTTGATCCGGTCTGATCTTTTGGCCCAGGGCCACCGGGCAAGCGCCCGGTGTTCCTGCACAAAGCGGCAGATCCGTGCCTGAGCCTCCGGATAGCTGGCAAAATCGCCATCCAGAATGCCTTTCAGTGTCTTCAGGTATGTAACCAGCTGCAGGTACTCCGCTTCCGCTTTCAGCACAGGGACCGTTTCCGCAATAAAGCGGGTCACGTCTTCGCCCACATCCAGAATGACCAGATTCTTCTCGGCAATGCCGCTCTTCATGGTCGAACCGGTATGGATGCGGTAATCGTACATCGGTTCCGGAAACACTTCCACTTTTGCACAGCGGGCAATGGCCCGATACATCACCGCATAGTCCTCGTACAGGATGCCCACAGGGAACTGCAGATTGCCCCAAACCTCCCGCCGGAAGAAAACGCCGCCTGCCCCATGCCCGATGCCCTGATGCAGCAGCATCCGGCGCATGGTCTCTTCCCGGTTCAGCAGCTCTGGGATCTGGTGCGGATTTTCCGTCCGTCCCTCCGGCTGCTCTGTCGAGAACATCTCCAGCGGGGTCAGGGCTGCATCAGCACCATCTGCCTCACAGCGCTCCACAAATTGGTCAAACGCTGTGGAGCGGATCAGGTCATCGCTGTCCAGCAGGTAAAAATATTTTCCCTGCGTCTGTTGCAACCCAACGTTCCGGGCATCAGACTGCCCCCCATTGGGCTTATGGAACACCCGGATGCGGCCATCCTCCACAGCCAGTTCATCACAAAGTTCCCCGCTGCCATCGGTGGAGCCATCGTCTACCAAAAGCAGCTCCCAGTTCTGGTAACTCTGCGCCTGCACGCTCTGCACACAGTCCCGCAGATACGGATAAACATTATAGACCGGCACAATGACCGATACAAGCGGTTTTCTTTCCTCCAACCGGATCCCTCCACCTTACTTTTTTCCACGCCACTGCGTTTTTTCATAGACCCGTCGGGTCATGGCATAGCCGCTGTAGGAAAGCGCCGCCGCCAGCCGGGCCTTTTTGCGGGCCTGCGGGTCCAGCAGAACATTCCGGCGGTATTTTTTCACTTCCTGCCAGAGAGCCTTCTCTATTTTTTCATGCTGCCTGTCCCGGATCTGGAACAGGATATTGTAGACATTGCTCAGATAGCGGCACTCTGCTGCACGGCTCAGCTGGGGGAAATCACGCTTCACATTTTCCATCAGCGCATGGCAGTGCCGCACACTGTCCAGCTTTCTGGGGTTGAAGGCCATATTCTGGATGCTGCTGCCCCGCTGGAAATAGTAGTAATCCCGGTTTGCGATATGTGCCGCCTTGTGGGCACGCTTTGTCACCTCGTAGGCGACCGGGATATCCTCATAGAGCTTGCCCACCGGGTAGCGCACGCCCTCAAACAGTGCACGCTTATAGAGCTTGGTGGGGGTGGTCACCTCCATGCCCTCCTGATACAGGATGCGGCGCAGGCATTCCTCCCGGCTCAGGATCTCAAATGCTTCCAGACGCTCTGTGGGCACGGACTGCACCGGCTGGCCCTCGAACACCTCTTCAAAACAGCTGGCTGAAAAATCCGCTCCTGCCTGCTCCAGTGCCCGGTACAGGTTCTCGATGTAATAGGGTGACACCCAGTCATCGCCATCCACAAAAGAGAGATATTCCCCCTTTGCTGCGTCCACACCAGCGTTGCGGGCATCGGACAGACCACCATTTTTCTTGTGGAGCACCCGCACCCGGGCATCCTGTGCAGCATATTCATCACAGAGGGTCTCGCTGCCATCGGTGGAGCCATCGTCCACCAGCAGCAGCTCCATGTTCTGATAGCTCTGCCCCAGCAAGCTGTTCACACAGCGGTTCAGATATGGCTTTACATTATAAACAGGAACGATGATGCTTACCAAAGGGTCCATCTTATCTCCTCATTTCAGCAGGTCGAAGTAAAACTCTTCCAGCTTCTTCGCCTCGGTGACGATATCAAAGCCGCCTGCCCGCATCTCGACAGAGGTATCCCGCCGCCGGGCATTTTCTGCAGCCCGGATCGCAGCATCCGCCCAGACTGCCGGGCTTTCCTGCAAGCTCAGGTACTGCATCTCGGGCAGGACCTGAGCCTCCTGCGGCACCTCTGTGGAACAGATGACCGGCAATGCCGCCGCTTGTGCTTCGATCAGCACGATCCCAAGCCCCTCATACCGCGAGGGCAAAACAAAGACATCCATGGCCTGATAGAACTTTGCGGGATCGCTCTGTCGGCCCAGAAAGCGGACATTCCTTTGCAGCCCCAGCGCCTCCGCTTTCCGGCGGGCAGCGGCCTCGTTTTCCCCTTCTCCGATCAGCAGTAAAACGGCATCCGGCCGTTGCTTGCAGACCTCCGCCATTACATCCAGCAGAAATTCGTGATTTTTGGCATAGCAGAACCGTCCGACATGGCCCAGCACCAGTTCACCCCCCAGGCCAAGCTCCTGCCGGACGGCTTTCCGTTTGGCGGCATCATAAGTAAAGCGGTCGAGCTCAATGGCATTGTTGAACACCCGGAAAGGCTTTTCACCATAAAGCCAGCTGCCTGCCGTTCTGGAGCAGGCACAGAGCCGGGTGGGATACACTGTGGCAAAGGGACGGAGCAGGTACTTCATCACATTTTTTGCCCCTTCTCCCCTGCCCACCGTAGAATGGTTATGCGCGATCCGGTTGGGCACCCCTGCACGCTTTGCCCCCCAGAGGGAAAGCACGCTCAGGGTGTTCATGTGGGAGTGAACGATCTGGTATCCGTTCTGACGGAACAGCCGCCCGATCTCCCGTTCATACTGCGGCAGGTGGGTATATTTTGGCACCACATACACCCGGCCGCCCAGCCGTTCGATCTCTTCCCGCTGGGGCAGGGTCGAGCCTTCCAGCGCAAAAAAATCAAACTGAACTCTGGAACGGTCCATGTGGCGGTAGTAGTTCATCACCACCATCTCCACACCGCCGTAGTTCATATCCGTCATCATCTGGGCCACACGGATGGGCTGTGCATTCTGCTCCATGGTCATACCAGCTCCTTGCGGTCACAATCCTCGAACCAGTCCCGGAAGCTCTCTTCCAGCGTATAGTGGAACTTGTAATCGGTGGCGGCCAGCTTTCTGCCGCAGACATTGGTGGATACCATCAGTTTCCGGACACGGGCGGGATGGATGCCCACCTTTTTGCCCCCGATGGGTCCCAGAATGCCCGCCGCAAACAGCAGCAGTCCGGCGGGCACCAACGGCACATGGCGGTGCAGGCCGGTCGCCTTCTGCATCGCATTGCAGATTTCTTCAATGGTATAGGCCGACTCGTAAGTACAGTTATAGATCTCTGCTCCGGGGAAAGAATGATCCAGCATCCGGTACTTGAAGAAGCGCACCAGCTCCTTGACATAGATGCACGCCTTGATGGTGTCCTTCCGGCCGGCATAGAAAAAGTAGCCCTTCTTCTGCCCCCTGTACAGGCGGGTCATGTTGCCGTGCTCCCCTTTGCCATAAACGATGCCTGGCCGCACGATAGTCAACTCCCGGGCCGGATCACGGGCCTGCCAGATCTGGTGGATCTTTTCTGCCACCAGCTTGCTGATTCCATACGGCGTGTTGGGAGTTGGCAGAGTCTCCTCAGTCTTAAGGTCCTCAGACGCACCATAAGGTGCAATGGAGCTGGTGAACAGGATCCTCCGGATGCCGTATTTTTCCGCAAATGCGGTCACATTTTCCGCGCCCCGGATATTTGTTTCAAAATAGGCTTCTTCCGGGTGGCCGGGGGTGCGGTGGACCGCTGCCAGATCAAAGATCACGTCCTCCGGAGTCGGAACGAACTCAAAATCGATGGGCTTGCGCACATCCAGCCGGATATACTGCACCCCATCGTTCTTTTCCACAATGCCCGGCACCACGCCCTCTTCCCCGGGCATCACAAGATCCAGGTCGTAGATCACGTCGCCGGGTCTGACGCACTCCTTCAGCAGCAAATGAATGAGATGGGTGCCGATAAAACCAGATCCACCAAAAAGAATATAATTCATTTTGCCCCTTTCCGGTCAAACACAACGCCCACCGTCCTGAACAGCAGGTAGATATCCATCCAGATGGACCAGTTGTCGATGTACTGGACATCCAGCTTGACCACTTCTTCAAAATCATCAATATCGCTGCGGCCGCTTACCTGCCACAGGCCGGTAATTCCCGGCTTCATGGAAAGGCGGCGCTTGTGATGGCTCTCGTACTGCCGGTACTCATCCAGCGTGGGCGGGCGGGTACCCACCAGGCTCATGGAGCCCCGCACAACGTCAAAAAACTGCGGCAGCTCATCGATACTGGTGCGCCGGATGAAGCGCCCCACCCGGGTGATCCGGGGGTCATCTTCCATCTTGAACATCAGGCCGTTCATTTCGTTCTGGGCCATCAGTTCCTTTTTGCGTGCTTCCGCATCCACATACATGCTGCGCAGCTTGTGGATGTAGAACACCCGTCCATTCCGGCCCACCCGGCGCTGCTTGAAGATCAGCGGGCCGGGGCTTTCCAGCTTGAGCGGGATGGCCACCAACGCAATGATGGGGATGCTGATGATGCACCCCACGATGCCGCCTACGATATCCATGGTCCGTTTCAGCACCTGATCCCGCAGCTTGAGTTCCACCGTGCCCATCGTCACAACATTGCCGCCCGCACAGCGGCTCAGTTCCCGGCTGATGCGCACCGCACTGGTCTCATCGCAGCAGGCTTTTTCAATCCGGTCCAGCACCGGCAGGCGGAAATGGACTGTCAGACCCATGCTCTCCATCTCCTCGAGGTAGGGCAGCATGTTCTCCTCACTCTCCTGCGCCACATCCAGGTACACTTCATCCAGCGCTGCCTGCCGCAGCCAGTCCATGAAATTATCGAAGTTCGCCTCGATCTTCACCCCATCGATCTCAGTGTGAAGCTGCTCCGGGGCAGCTTCCAGAATGGCAAGGCCGGTCACACGCTTGGACCAGTCCTTTTTCAGTTCTTCCAGAATAGGGCTTGCGTTCTCCTGCGTGGTCACCACCCCCACAAGGCTCTGAATCCCCTTGGTATAGCGGGAGCGTACCAACATCTTTTTGAGGACAGCATGAGCGCCCGTCATCACAAAGACATCGATGATGGGCACAAACACCAGAAAATAGCGGGAATGCAGCATGGAAGCCTTGGTCAGCGCCAGGCAGGCCGCATCAATGAGAGTCAGCAAAAAATTGAACCGCACCGCAATTTCAACTTCACGAATCGGAGTGCGGTTCACGATATTTTCGCTCTGATCAAATGTAAAAAAAGTCAGAATATAGGCCAGCAGCAATAAAAAACAGGCTTCTACCAGATCGTCCAGCTGGAAGTCCCCCATCTTGTGCAGAACACCTGCGGTCAGCCCCCACGCCAGCCCGATGCTGAGAACCAGAGAGAGCAGATCAATCAGAAACAGGTATCCATACTGCAGTTTTTCACGTTTCGTAATCATACTGTTTCGTTGTCTCCATTTATTTTTACCATTTTATCATATCGGGAGAAGGGTTGCAATAGATGGAGATCGAATGCGTGCTGCTTTTGTCGGATCATTACGAATGGGTCGTACCATTTTACGAAAGCACCTTATCGCGCCCAAAATGGTCAGCAAAAAGCGCCCTTTCTCTCGCATCACCCAAGAGAAAGGGCGCAGTCAAGCTTTATTCAGCTCAGGAGAAACTCCGATCAGCAGTTCTCAGCGAAGCACTTAATGGTACGGACCATCTGAGAGGTGTAGGAGTTCTCGTTGTCGTACCAGGACACGACCTGGACCTGATAGGTGTCATCGCAGCTACGCTGAATTTTTGCACTTTTCCAAGTAGTTCTTCACAGTTTCGTAACAACAGTTACAGTACCAGAACATACCGTTGTCGTACCAAAACCGGTTTGTTCGTACCACAATTATATCACGTTTCAGCGTTATTTGCAAGGATTCAATCCGTTTCGCTTCTGACCTGCATTTTTCAGATTTCAGCGTATATTTTCACGTCATTCCACGGTTCGAGCGCCTGAGGCCTAGGGCTTCCGCCGGGGCAGCAGCTCTCCCAAGCACTCTCCTCAGAAGCTCTATGACAGCTAGATTGCCAACATGTTCTTGCTGATTAACTGAAATTTCTCCGGACGTGATTTTGAGCCATGGTGTGGGAAATGTAGTCATTTCGTTCGATATGGAACAGTTCTATTCGTTCCGAGTCTCACCAATTACCAATTATATAAGAAAACCGCGTGAACTTGCCAGAGCTATAACTCTACGCTCCGACTGATCCACACGGCTCTAAAATATTTATTTCAGCTTTTCGAGAATCTCATCTGCCGTCATACCGGATGCCAGCAGCTTCTTCAGCACATCCTCAGCTTCAGCTTTCTTTGCGGATTCCGCTGCTTTGGTTTCAGCATCCTTTTTCTTACTCTCCAGCTTCACCAGTTCTTTGTCCAATTTTTTGAGCGAGGCCTTCTTGGTTTTCAAGTCTGCTTTCAGAGCATCAATGTTCGCGGTGATAGATGCAATTTCAGCGGCAGCGGCTTCCTTTGCAGCCTGCTTTTCAGCGATCTGTGCAGCAAAGTCAACGGTTGCTTTTACGGTCTTGGGCTTGTTCTTGCTTCCTTTGGGACGGGGCATAGGGGACACCTCCAATGTTTTTTGATGGCTTCAGTATAGCATTTGAAAAACAAAATAACAACAACTATGTTCATATTTTCTTATAAAGCCAACTCACAGACCCTCTTTTAGCAGTATAATCCTAACCTGATTTTGTTGCATTTATCACATATTAGCCCTTGACTTCTTTTAAAATCTACCATTACAGCTTCTAAATTACTTTCATGATTTGAATATAACTCTCTTATCACATCAAACTGGTTTGCTATAAATGTAATATCC
>NZ_JAFREK010000021.1:0-53116 GCF_017377535.1 Faecalibacterium sp. Marseille-Q4137 | reverse complement strand
TGCCTGCGGCAACAGGGTCCCACCCCAGCGGACGGTCCTTGGAGAAACTCCCGGCACCCCCAACACCACGCTGACCGTACAGGCCAAACGTCTTTTAGGCCGCTATGAGCTGCCGACCATAAAACGCCTGACCGCCCTTTGCAGTGCCCGGCATCCGGAACAGACCAGGGCCTTTGCTGCCCTGCGGGCCGAGGCGGAGCGGCTGACAGCAGAAAATGCCTGCTGCCGGGTGAGCCAGCTGGCCGTGAATGGCCGTGACCTGATGGCGGCGGGGGTCAGACCCGGCCCGGGTCTGCGGCAGGTGCTGAACGCCCTGCTGGAGGCTGTCATCACCGGGCAGACACCCAATGAAAAAGATGCGCTGTTGGCAGCGGCGGCCCGATTTTCTGCGTCTTGACAAGAGAAAGAAGCTGCGGTAGTATTATACTACTGTTTTAGTGTGTTATTGAATGAGGAACGATATGACAGAAGCACAGAACACGAAGCGCCCCGGGGCACTCATCGCCATGAGCGGCGGTGTGGACAGCTCGGTGGCGGCATGGCTGATGCAGCAGGCGGGGTACGACTGCACCGGCATCACCATGCGGCTCACCCGCAACGAGACGCTGGGGCAGTCCGGTTTCCACACCTGCTGCTCCGAAAAGGATATCGAGGATGCCGCCGAGGTGGCCTTTGCGATGGATATCCCCTATGAGGTGCTGGATTTCACCGCCGACTTCCGGGAGAAGATCATCGAAAAATTCATCCGGGTATACGAGATGGGCGGCACGCCCAACCCCTGCATCGACTGCAACCGGTATATGAAGTTCGACCACCTGCTCCGCTGGGCTGAGAGCCATGGCATGGAGTATGTGGTCACGGGCCATTACGCCCGGGTGGAGCAGGACGAGGCCACCGGCCGCTGGCTGCTGAAAAAGGGGCTGGACGAGGGTAAGGATCAGAGCTATGTGCTCTATAACCTGACCCAGGAGCAGCTGGCCCATGTGCGCCTGCCGCTGGGGGGGCTGCACAAGGCCGAAGTGCGTGAGATCGCGGAAAAGCAGCATTTCATCAACGCCCGCAAGCATGACAGCCAGGATATCTGCTTTGTGCCGGACGGCGACTACGCCCGCTTCATGGAGGACTTCACCGGCAAGCACTACCCGGCAGGTGATTTTCTGGACGAGAACGGCAAAAAGGTGGGCACTCACAATGGCGCGGTGCGGTATACCATCGGCCAGCGCAAGGGCCTGGGCCTTGCCATGGGTGCGCCGGTGTATGTCTGCGCCAAGGATATGCAGGCCAACACCGTCACGGTGGGCCCGGAGGAGAACCTGTTTGACCGCATCGTCTATGCCGACGAGGTGAACTGGATCACCATCCCGGAGCTGACCGTGCCCTTGCGGGTCACGGCCCGCACCCGCTACCACCAGACCGAGCAGGCGGCCACCGTCTACCCGGCAGGAGAGGGGCAGTTCCGGCTGGAATTTGACCAGCCCCAGCGTGCCCCCACGCCCGGTCAGGCTGTGGTGCTGTATCAGGGGGATGTTGTGCTGGGGGGCGGCACCATCGTTGCGGTGGAATAAACCGCTCAGGCGCTTTGCAGGAAAGTGATAAAGTAAAACAAAAGCAACTGCGTCGAACTGATAAAACAATAGGCGTAGTGTAAGATGGAGGAGCAAGTATCTATGCAGGATCAATATTCCCGCACCCAGCTGCTGCTGGGCAAGGAAGCAATGGAAAAGCTGCACAATTCCCGTGTGGCGGTGTTTGGCATTGGCGGCGTGGGCGGCTACACGGTGGAAGCGCTGGCACGCAGCGGTGTGGGTGCGCTGGACCTCATTGATGATGACAAGGTCTGCCTGACCAACCTGAACCGCCAGATCGTGGCCACCCGCAAGACCGTGGGCCAGTACAAGGTGGATGTGGCCGAACAGCGTATCCACGAGATCGACCCCAACATCAAGGTCACCACCTACAAGATCTTTTTCACCCCGGAAACGCAGGATCAGTTCGACTTCACCCAGTACGACTATGTGGTGGATGCCATCGACACCGTCACCGGCAAGATCGCGCTGGTGGTCAAGGCCAAGGAGGCCGGCACCCCCATCATCTGCGCCATGGGTGCAGGCAACAAGATGGACCCCACCCGCTTTGAGGTGACGGATATCTACAAGACCTCCGTCTGCCCGCTGGCCAAGGTGATGCGCACCGAGTGCCGCAAGCGGCGGATCAAGCACCTGAAGGTCGTCTACTCCAAGGAGCCTGCCATGACCCCCATTGAGGATGATTCCATCAGCTGTAAGAACCACTGCATCTGCCCTCCGGGCACCCAGCGCAAGTGCACCATCCGGCGCTCGGTCCCCGGCTCCAACGCCTTTGTGCCCTCGGTGGCCGGGCTCATCATCGGCGGCGAGGTCGTGAAGGATCTGGTCGGATTTGTGCCGATGAAAGGTTAAAAACGAGAACGCCCCTCTCCGGTCTCACAGATGTCGGAGAGGGGCGTTTTGGGTCAGGGGAAACCGCTCTCACGGCATGGGAACAGGTGGAGCGCGCATCGGGCCGCAGGGCTGCCGCCTGCCCGGGCGTAGCCATTGGCGGTCACCCCAGCAAACAAAATGTTGAAATACGTTCATTTGACAAAATACTTTTGCTAATTTATACTGGGATGCATATTCACATGCAAAAATTAAGGATAGAAGATAGGAAGTATCGTCATGCTGACTCTGGATAAGATCTACCACGCCGCCTTTGTGCTCAAGGACGTTGCCCGCAAGACCGACCTGATCGAAGCGCCCAAGCTCTCCAAGGACTGCCGCCTCTACCTCAAGACCGAGAACCTGCAGGTGACCGGCAGCTTCAAGGTGCGGGGAGCCTATTATAAGATCAGCCAGCTCTCCAGGGAGGAGAGCGAAAAGGGCGTGATCGCCTGCTCTGCCGGAAACCACGCACAGGGCGTGGCTCTGGCCGCCACCCGCCGGGGCATCAGGAGCATCGTCTGTATGCCGGACGGTGCCCCCATTATGAAGGTGGAAAATACCAAGAGCTTGGGCGCGGAGGTCTGTCTGGTGCCCGGCACCTATGATGATGCCCACGACAAGGCCGTGGAGCTGCAGGCCGAGACCGGCATGACCTTCATCCACCCCTACGATGACGAACAGGTCATCGCAGGTCAGGGCACCATTGGTCTGGAGATCCTTGACCAGCTGCCCGATCTGGATGCCGTCATCGTGCCCGTGGGCGGCGGCGGCCTGATCTCCGGCGTGGCCTTTGCCATCAAGAGCCTGCGCCCCGAGGTCAAGGTCTATGGTGTGCAGGCCGAGGGTGCCCCCAGCATGTACCGCAGCCTGCATGAGCACAAGTATCAGACCCTGAAAAATGTGGCCACCTTTGCGGACGGCATTCAGGTCAAGACCCCCGGCGAGCTGACCTATCAGCTCTGCGAGGAATATGTGGACGACATCGTGACCGTCAGCGAGGACGAGACCGCCGCCGCCATCCTCTCCCTGATGGAGAACCAGAAGCTGGTGGCTGAGGGGGCCGGTGCGGTGCCTGTGGCAGCGGCGCTGTTCCACAAGCTGCCCATCGAGGGCAAAAAGGTGGTCTGCCTGATCTCCGGCGGCAACATCGATGTGAACATCCTCAACCGCGTCATCACCCGTGGTCTGGTGATGAGTGGCCGCAAGGCCAACCTGACCATTGCGCTGGAGGATAAGCCCGGCCAGCTGGAGCGGGTGGCTGCCATCGTTTCCCGCTGCGGCAGCAATGTGGTCTCTGTCCTGCATGACGGCTCTGACCCCAATATGCCCATCTCCAGCTGCTTCCTCAAGCTGGTGCTGGAGACCCGCGACCATGCCCAGATCGAGCAGATCCGGCAGGAGCTCACCAAAGAGGGCTTCCAGCTGGTGGCCGAGCGCGTGTGATTTTCTGACCGCCTCATCTGCCGCCTGCGGCGGCAGTTTTCTTTCAAAACAGCAAAAAGCGCCGTGCAGTCATTTCACTGCACAGCGCTTTTTCTTATCCATAAAAACGAAAAAGCAAAC
The DNA here is from genome assembly GCF_017377535.1 of Faecalibacterium sp. Marseille-Q4137. NCBI lineage: Bacteria > Bacillati > Bacillota > Clostridia > Eubacteriales > Oscillospiraceae > Faecalibacterium > Faecalibacterium sp. Marseille-Q4137. The sequence continues at coordinate 49,094 of NZ_JAFREK010000021.1, read as the reverse complement.
ATTATTTCTGCACGCCGCTCTCGCACTGTTCGATGAACTGTTTGGCCACGCGGGGGCTGCGGCCGCCGGCGCGGATGGCGAAGGCCTCGGCTTTGACCAGCAGCTCTTCCATGGGCATCTGGATGTGGTGCTGTTTTGCCAGCTCTTCCAGAATGGCGGCAAAGCGGGCTTTCTCGGGCCGCTGGAAGGTGACAGTCAGGCCGAACCGGGCGGAAAGGCTCATCAGCTCCTGCCGGGTGTCGGCTTCGTGGATGTCGTCGCCGGTGCGGTCGGTCAGGGTCTCCTTGATGAGGTGGCGGCGGTTGGAGGTGGCGTACACCGCAATGTTCCGGGCCCGGCCGCCCACGCTGCCCTCAAGGATGGCTTTCAGGGCGGCAAAGTTGTCGTCGTTGGAGGAGAAGCTCAGGTCATCGATGAAGAGGATGAACTTGAGGGGGTTGGCCGCCAGCTGATCCATCAGGTCGGGGATCTGGTAGAGCTGGTTCTTCTTGACCTCCACCAGCCGCAGGCCGTCGGCGGCATACTCATTGGCAATGGCCTTGACCGTGCTGGATTTGCCGGTGCCTGCATCGCCGTAGAGCAGGACATTGTTGGCGGGGGAACCGGCCAGCAGGGCGCGGGTGTTGGCAATGACCTTTTCCCGCTCCTTCTCGTAGCCCGGCAGCTCGCTGAGCTTCTGGGGGTCGGGGTACTTCACGGGCACCAGCTGGCCATTCTCCACTGTGAACACGTGGTGCTTGGCAAACATGCCGTAGCCCTTCTTCCCGGCTTCCCGCATCCGCTGGTTGTAGGCGGCGGTCAGGTCGAGCTGCCTTGCCTCCCAACGGGGCAGGAACGCCAGCTCCCGGCTCTGCCGGTCGGCGGCTTCCAGCAGCGCGTCCAGCGTCAGGCCGCAGAGCTTCTGCAAAAAGTTCAGCTCACTGTTCAGGGCGGCTTCCATCACAGGGGAGAGCTGGCCCGCGGCGGCCTGCCGCACACAGAAGGTCTCGGTCTCCAGCACGGCGTTGGAAAGATAATCGCCCAGATTGGTGGTGTGGGCAAACAGGGCAGCTTCAAAGGCGGCCACAGCATCGCACAGGGGGGCGATGCTGTCGTCAGCCGCTTCCAGCCGGTCGGTCAGCGCCGCCAGCTTTGCCACAACGGGGTCGCCCAGCAGGGCACGGAAAACAACAAGCCCGTGGAGCCGGGCGTTCCATTCACGAAGTTGCATAGGAAAATCCTCTCTTTTTAACGGCCTTGCCCTCTCAGGCGCGCCGCGCCAGCTCCCCCAAAGGGGGAGCCATTGGCAGGCCGGTCAGAAGGCTGTTTATTTTTATAACAGTGTAGAATTGATTATACTCTTGGAAAAGGCGCTTAGCAAGGGTGTGTTCAATTATCTTCATCTTTCGGCTGATTCACTTTACAAATCGTCGATTGACAAAGGCCCGATTTATAGTATAATTGACCCAACGTTCAAATCGGAATGCAAGATGCGAAAAGTAACGTGTCTGAGGGAAAATTTTGTTGAGAGTGTAAGAGGAAAAGGAACAGGAGCAACTTACCATGCAGTTGAATGGTTCGCAAATTTTTGTTGAAGTCCTCTGCGAACAGGGCGTGGACACCATCTTCGGCTATCCCGGCGGTGCTGTGCTGAACCTGTACGACGAGCTGTATAAGAATTCTGACCGCATCCACCATGTGCTGACCGCCCACGAGCAGGGCGCTTCTCATGCGGCCGATGGCTATGCCCGCGCAACGGGCCGCACCGGCGTGGTGTTGGCCACCAGCGGCCCGGGTGCCACCAATCTGGTCACCGGCATTGCCACTGCCTACATGGACTCCGTGCCCATGGTCGCCTTTACCGGAAATGTGCCGACCCCCGGTCTGGGCAAGGACGGCTTTCAGGAGGCGTACATCGAGGGCATCACGATGCCCATCACCAAGCACAACTTCACGGTGCGCAAGGTAGAAGAGCTGGCCGATACCATGCGTGCGGCGTTCCGCATTGCGCAGAGCGGCCGCAAGGGCCCGGTGCTGGTGGATATCCCCAAGGATGTCACCGCTGCTGTCTGCGAGTTCACCCCCAAGCAGCCGGAGCCGATCCGCACCGTGACCACCTACGACGAACAGCAGGTCAAGTGGGCCGCCGATATCATCAACGCGGCCAAGCGCCCGCTGGTCTATTTTGGCGGCGGCGTGCGGAGCGCGGCTTCCTGCCAGCCCCTGCGTGACCTGATCCACAAGGCGGAGATCCCCGCCACCTATACTCTGATGGCCGCAGGCGTTGTGCCCTACGGTGACCCGATGAACATCGGCATGGTTGGAATGCACGGCTGCTACACCTCCAACCGGGCGGTCGCGGATTGTGACGTGCTGATTGCACTGGGTACCCGATTTTCTGACCGCGTGGCCCTGAACCCCAAGACCTTTGCCAAGAACGCCACCATCATCCAGATCGATATCGACCCCAGTGAGCTGGGCAAGAATGTGGATGTGGATCTTGCCATTGCCGGTGATGTCTGCTATGTCCTGAGCGGGATGCTCCCCCTTATTGAGGAGAAGAAGCACCCCGACTGGTTGAAGATGATCCACGAGTGGCAGGCACAGGATTACCACCCCGTGTCCGACCCCACCCGCCTGATGCCCCATCAGGTCATCGGCGAGGTGTGCAGCCAGTGCGGCCCTGAGGCCGTGTATGTCACCGACGTGGGCCAGCACCAGATGTGGGCGGCCCAGTACATCCGCCACACCAAGAGCCGCGGCTTTATCACCAGCGGCGGCCTGGGCACCATGGGCTTTGGCTATGGCGCGGCCATCGGCGCGCAGATGGCGCTGGGCCGGGAGCAGCGGGTGGTCATGTTCACGGGCGACGGTTCCTTCCACATGAACCTCAACGAGGCCTGCACCGCTGTCAGCTATGAGCTGCCCATCATCACGGTCATCTTCAACAACTCTGTGCTGGGCATGGTGCGCCAGTGGCAGACCACTTTCTACGAAAAGCGCTACTCCCAGACCGACCCCCACCGTCGCACTGACTTTGTCAAGCTGGCCGAGGGCTTTGGCCTGAAGGGCTACCGCTGCACCAACCTCCCCGAGTTCCAGGCCGCATTTGCCGATGCCCTCAAGCAGAAGGGCCCCACCTGGATCGAGTGCATCATCGACAAGGACGAAAAGGTCCTGCCCATGATCCCTGGCGGCGGCGACATCAATGATATCATCATGGAATAAGGAGGACTGACCCATGGAATCCAAACGCAGAGTCATCAGTCTGCTGGTGGACAACCAGAGCGGTGTTCTGGCCCGGGTGTCCAACCTGTTCTGCCGCCGCGGCTTCAACATCGACAGCCTGACGGTGTCCGCCACCAACGACCCGGCAGTCAGCCGCATCACCGTGACCATCACCAGCGATGAAAAGGCGCTGAGCCAGCTCATCCTCCAGACCGAGCGGCTGGAAGTGACCCGGCAGGTGTTCGTGCTGGATCACGAGAACTCGCTGGAACGGGAGCTGCTGCTGCTCAAGGTGGCTGCCGATGTCCACAACCGCAGTGAGCTGCGGGAGATCGCCAGCATCTACAAGGCAAAGATCATTGATCTTTCGCCCGACAGCATGGTGCTGGAACTGACCGGCCGCCCTGAAAAGGTGGACGCGTTCCTCAAGATCCTGGCAGATTACAAGATCCTTGAGCAGTGCCGCACCGGCGTGACTGCCCTGGAGCGCGGCGGGATGCACCAGCACATGCAGAAACCCCCGCAGGAGGTGCGGGCAGCCCAGCTGCCCCTGCCCGGGACCCATTGCCCGCAGTAAGGGGAGAAACCCCACCGTCAATGCTTCGCATTGCCACCGCCCCTAGTAGGGGCGGCTCTGGCGTTGCATAAAGCCCTGCAAGTTCCCCTTTCTGCCAAGGGCTCCCCTAATAGGGGAGCTGGCGAGCAGATGCGAGCCTGAGGGGTTCAACTCAGTTTTCCATAAAAATCAAAATATAAAAATAAAACAGGAAAGAGTAAAAGGAGACTACTACCATGGCGATCAAGAAATACTACGATTCCGACTGCAACCTCGGCGTGCTGGACGGCAAGACCGTTGCTGTCATCGGCTTCGGCAGCCAGGGCCACGCCCATTCCGAGAACCTGGCCGAGAGCGGCGTGAACGTTGTTGTCGGTCTGCGCAAGGGCTCTGCCCACTGGGCAAAGGCCTCCGAGTTCGCTGCCACCCACGACAACTTCAAGGTCATGGAGGTCGAAGAGGCTGCCAAGGCTGGCGATGTTGTGATGATGCTGGTGCCCGATGAGCTGTGCGCCGATATCTACAACACGCAGGTCGCACCTTACATGACCGAGGGCAAGGCTCTGGCCTTTGCACACGGCTTCAACATCCACTTCAAGACCATCACCGCTCCCAAGAATGTTGACGTGATCATGATCGCTCCCAAGGGCCCCGGCCACATCGTCCGCCGCCTGTACACCGAGGGCGAGGGCTGCCCCTCTCTGATCTGTGTGGAGCAGGATTACACCGGCAAGGCAAAGGACATCGCTCTGGCTTACGCTTCCGGTATCGGCGCTGGCCGTGCAGGCATCCTGCAGACCACCTTCAAGGAGGAGACCGAGACCGACCTGTTCGGCGAGCAGGCAGTTCTGTGCGGCGGTGTCTGCGAGCTGATCCACGCAGGCTTCGATACGCTGGTGGAGGCTGGCTACGAGCCCGAGATGGCATACTTTGAGACCTGCCACGAGATGAAGCTGATCGTTGACCTGATCAACGAGGGCGGCTTCTCCAAGATGCGCTACTCCATCTCCAACACCGCTGAGTACGGCGATTACCGCACCGGCAAGCGCCTGATCACCGAGGAGACCCGCAAGGAGATGAAGAAGGTCCTGACCGAGATTCAGGACGGCACCTTTGCTTCCGAGTTCCTGACCGAGATGAGCCCCAAGGGCGGCCGCAAGGTTCACTTCCTGGCTGAGCGCCGGATGCAGGCCGAACACCCCATCGAGAAGGTGGGCGCAGAGCTGCGCAGCATGATGAGCTGGCTGAAGAAGTAATTAACTCCCCCAGTCGCCTGCGGCGACAGCCCCCTCAAAGAAGGAGCCTTTTGTCTGACCGCAGCGTGAAGCCTCCCTCCGTGAGGGAGGTGGCATCGCGCAAGCGATGACGGAAGGAGTTCAGCCAAAAGCTGCTTTTAAAACTAAGAAAGGCTCCCTCCTTTGGGAGGGGGTCTTTTGTTATAAGGAAAAGAGGAATAAACCATGAGAAGCGATAATGTGACCAAGGGTTCGGAGCGGGCCCCCAACCGAAGCTTATTCTACGCACTGGGTTACACCCCCGAGGAGCTGGAGCGCCCGCTGATCGGCGTGGTCAGCGCTTACAGCGAGATCGTGCCCGGCCACATGAATCTGGATAAGATCGCCGATGCCGTCAAGGCCGGTGTGGAGATGGCGGGCGGCACCCCCATCCTGATCCCTGCCATCGGTGTCTGCGATGGCATCGCCATGGGCCATGTGGGCATGAAATACTCCCTGGCCTCCCGCGAGCTGATCTGCGACAGCGTGGAGACCATGCTGATGGCCCATCAGCTGGACGGTCTGGTGCTGGTGCCCAACTGCGATAAGATCGTGCCCGGCATGGTCATGGCCGCGGTCCGCATGGATGTGCCCGCGGTGGTCTGCTCCGGCGGCCCCATGCTGGCTGGCAGCTACGGCGGCGAGGAAGTCAGCCTTTCCAAGATGTTCGAGGCCGTGGGTGCTTACAAGGCCGGTATGATCACCGACGAGCAGCTGGAAGACTGCACCTGCAACTGCTGCCCCAGCTGCGGCAGCTGCTCCGGCATGTACACCGCCAACAGCATGAACTGCCTGTGCGAGGCCATCGGCATTGCCCTGCCCGGCAACGGCACCATCCCGGCGGTCTACTCCAAGCGCCTGCAGCTGGCCAAGCACGCCGGTATGGCCATCATGGACATGGTCAACAAGGGCATCACCGCCCGCCAGATCATCAACGAGCGCTCCATCCGCAACGCACTGACCTGCGATATGGCGCTGGGCTGCTCCACCAATACTGTCCTGCATCTGCTGGCCATTGCCTACGAGGCCGGTGTGCCCATTGACCTGAAGCTCTTCAACGAGATCAGCGCCAGGACCCCCAACCTCTGCCATCTGGCCCCCGCAGGCCCCACCCACATGCCCGACCTCTATGCCGCAGGCGGCATCCCCGCTGTGCAGGCAGAGCTGGCCAAGAAGGGCCTGCTGGATCTGGATGTGCCTACTGTGACCGGCAAGACCCTGGGGGAGAACATCAAGGGTGCCCACATCCTGAACGAAAAGGCCATCCGCCCCATCGAGAACCCCTACTCCCAGACCGGCGGCCTGCAGATCCTGTGGGGCAACATTGCTCCGGACGGCTGCGTGGTCAAGCGCAGTGCCGTGGCCCCCGAGATGCAGCAGCACTCCGGCCCGGCCCGCGTGTTCAACAGCGAGGAGACCGCCATTGCAGCCATCTACGCAGGCCAGATCGTCCCGGGCGACGTGGTGGTCATCCGCTACGAGGGCCCCAAGGGCGGCCCCGGTATGCGCGAGATGCTCAACCCCACCTCCGCTCTGGCCGGTATGAAGCTGGATAAGACCGTGGCCCTCATCACCGACGGCCGCTTCTCCGGCGCATCCCGCGGCGCGGCCATCGGCCACGTCAGCCCCGAGGCTGCTTCCGGCGGTCCCATCGGCCTGATCGAAGAGGGCGATACCATCAGTATTGATATCCCCAACGCAAAGATCACACTGGAGGTCAGCGACGAGGTGCTGGCCGAGCGCAAGGCAAAGTACGTTGCGCCCGAGCCCAACATCAAGACCGGCTGGCTCAGCCGCTATGCCCGCATGGTCACCAGTGCAAACCTGGGTGCGGTGCTGAAGTGACCCGGAAGACCGCATAACAGCAAAAGCTCCCGACGCGCAGAACGTCGGGAGCTTTTTTTATCCGAAACAGCGGGATACAGAAAATAGGACAAAAGAAAAGCATCTTGAATTGCTTCGAGATGCTTGGTGGTTGCGGGGGCCGGATTTGAACCAACGACCTTCGGGTTATGAGCCCGACGAGCTACCAGACTGCTCCACCCCGCGATATTTACTTGTCTGCATCAGCTGTTCGCTGACTGCTCAAGTATAATACCACAGAGGCGGGTGGATGTCAAGGGTTTTGGAAAAGTTTTTTACTTTTTCTTTCTGGGATGGCGGACACGGTAGTAGATCACGCCGCAGACCGCGCCGATGAGGATGGCGGGCCATGCGCCCACAAGGAACACCGCCACGGCCTGTGCGCCGGACACGAAGCCGGTCCAGCCATTGCGCAGGGCGGCCAGCAGCTTTGCGCCGAAGCTGGTGCTGGTGGGGGTCAGGGTCTCCACCTCGTTCAGGGTGATATAGACGGTGCAGCAGGAGACCTGATTGCTGTACCAGTCCAGCTGGCTCTGCCAGCTCTCGATCTGGTACTGCACATCGCTCAGGCTGGACTCGATCTCCAACAGGTCGGCCAGGGTGTCGGCCTGGGCCTGCAGCTCCTGCAGGCGGGTGCGCTGAGCGGTCAGGCTGGCCAGCCGGGCCTCGGTGTCCATATACCGGGTGGTGATATCCTCCGCCTGCTGGTTCTGGTAGGTCACGCTGCCGGACTGGGCAGCGGCGGCCAGAAAGCTCTTGTAGCTGTCCTGGGGCACCCGCAAAGTCAGGCTGACGCTCCGGGTGCTGTCGGTGTTGGTGTACTCGCTGCTGGATTCCATATAGCCGTCCGCGTCAGAAAGGGCCGCATCCAGTGCCGCACGGGCGGTATCGTAATCCCGGGTCTCCAGCGTGAGATTGGCAGTATAGATAATCTTGGCGCTGTCGGCGGTGCGGGTGGAAGCATCGCTCTCCGCTTCGCCGGAGGTCAGCAGGGAACCGCCGGTGGCAGTGTCTGCTGACCGGTGGCCGTCCTCTGCGCTGAAGGAGGAGATACCGTTGTCCGCAGAACCGTAGGTGGCGTTTTCGGTGTCCTCCATGGAGTAAACAGCTGCCTGCGGGGCGGCTGCCCTGGTGGCGGCGGCAGAGTAGTTGGAGGAAGAGCCGCCGCCCAGCAGGGTGACCCCTTTCCATTCGTAGGCATACACGGCACCGTACAGGCAGACCCCGCAGACTGCCGCGCAGGCGGCCAGCTGGGCCCAGCGCCGGGCGGGGAAGCGGAGGGTCTTTTTCTGTTTTTGGGGGGTCGGGGAAGGCGCGGGCATGGCGATGCTCTTGGCACCGGGTGTCTCGGCGGCATTGGCCTGCAGGGCAAGCAGTTTTGCCTTCAGGTCATCGGAAGCGTGCAGATCGTCCACTTCCATCTTGTATTCATACCACCTCATCTTCGATCTCCTCCTTCAGCAGCGTATGTAACTGGGCGCGTGCCCGCCGCAGCCAGCTGAGCACCGTGTTGGTGGGCGCACCCAGCATCCGGCCTACCTCGGCGGCGGTGTAGCCCTCATAATAATGGAGGTACACGGCGTTGCGGTAGTTTTCTGGCAGAGTGCGCACCGCATCGAGCACACTGCCGTCATTTCTGGATTCCGGGGCAGGAATGTTTTCGTCCAATTCGGTGTCCTTCTGGCGCGCGGCCCGGGTAATATCCCGGCAGCGATTGATGGCGACCCGCAGCAGCCAGGCTTTGAGGTGCTCCTCGCTCTCAAAGCGGCCTTCGTAGCGCAGGAGCTTTTCAAACACATCCTGCACCACGTCCTCCGCGTCGGCGGTGCAGCTGCAATTGTGCATCGCGGCGCGGAACACGGTGTCGCTGTATCGCTGTACAGCCAGCGCAAAAACTTCATCTTTGGTCAACTGTCCCATAAGTCTCTTTCTCTCCTTTGCGGCCCCGGGCGGGGCTGGTGGAAACAACTGTTTCAAAGGGACGTTTCACCCCATATACGGGTGAAACGCACGGATTATTGCATTAACGATAAAGCCTTTGGAAAAGGGCAATTTTCTCCGCAAGATACAGATCTGCTTTGGGGTGGGCCAGCCAGTGCTTCTGCCGGGTGGTCTGGCACAGGCGGCGGGTAAGGGCGGCAGGGTCGGTGTCGATGGCCTCCACATCCTGCAGGGTCAATTGCAGGGTCAGAGCGGCCGGGACATCCGGCAGGGGCGGCAGCGGGTCCTCCCAGACAAAGGGAGGCAGGAGCTGCACCGCGCAGACAGCGCGGGAACACTCCTCGGTGAGCAGCAGGGCGGCGGGGGAGCCATCCGGCTCCACATGCAGGCTGCTGTAAAGCAGCTGGAGGTTCCGGGGAGCAGAGAGCAGAACAGCACCCTCGTCCGCCGTTTCGCTGAGGGTGAGGCACCCGGCGGCCTCGTCGGCATAGATGCGCCGGGCCGGTGCCCGGAAGCTGGCATAGAGCGCAGGCAGGTGGAACACACCCGCCTTGTCCAGCCCGTGCTGCAGCAGCAGATAGAATTCGGTCAGCGGGTGGTTCGGGTCCGGCTGCGGCATCCCGAAGTCCGGCCGGGAAAGATGTCCTCCGCCCATAGTCTCCCTCCTTTTCCAGTGCATTACCCTTTTAGTATATGGGTTTTGCAACGGATTTTCAACTGTAATTGCAACGCTTTCGGAGAATGGGAAATTTTCCCGCGCGGCCAGGACCCTTTGCGGTGGAGCCTCCGGCAGACCAAAACGGGAGACAGAAACAAAAAGCCCGATCGTTCGGAAACGACCGGGCCTGTGCATATTGTGCTGAGAGAGACGCAGTTACTTCTGATAACCCAGCGTAGCCGCCATCACGGCTTTGATGGTGTGCATCCGGTTTTCGGCCTCGTCAAAGACGATGCTCTGGGGGCCCTCGAATACCTCATCGGTCACCTCCATGGCATCGCGGCCAAAGCGCTCGCCCATCTCTTTGCCCACAGCGGTCTTGTGGTCGTGGTAGGCGGGCAGGCAGTGCATAAACACGGCCTTGGAGCCTGCAATATTCATCAGCTCCTGATTGATCTGATAGGGGGCCAGGTCGTGGATGCGCTCGGCCCAGACCTCGATGGGCTCACCCATGGAGACCCACACATCGGTGTAAAGGACATCGGCACCCTGGGCAGCCTTGGCGGGATCCTCCTCAAAGGTCAGGGTGGCACCGGTCTCGGCGGCAATGGCCTGACACTGTGCGATCAGGGCGGCATCCGGCTGATACTTTTTGGGGGCGCAGGCGGTGAAGTGCAGACCCATCTTGGCACAGCCCACCATCAGGCTGTTGCCCATGTTGTAGCGGGCATCGCCGAAGTAGACGAAATGGATGCCCTTCAGGCTGCCGAAGTGCTCCCGGATGGTCAGGAAGTCGGCAAGGATCTGGGTGGGGTGGAACTCGTTGGTCAGGCCGTTCCAGACCGGAACACCGGCGTAATGGGCCAGGTCTTCCACGATCTCCTGCCCATAGCCGCGGTACTCGATGCCGTCAAACATCCGGCCCAGCACCCGGGCGGTGTCGGCAATGGATTCTTTTTTGCCGATCTGGCTGCCCGACGGGTCAAGGTAGGTGACCTCCATGCCCAGATCGTGAGCGGCGACCTCAAAGCTGCAGCGGGTGCGGGTGGAGGTCTTTTCAAAGATCAGGGCGATGTTCTTGCCTGCCAGCTGCTCATTGTGGCGGATGCCGGCCTTTTTCCTGGCCTTCAGGTCAGCGGCCAGATCGAGCAGCTCCTCGATCTCGGCAGGGGTGTAGTCCAGAAGCTTCAGAAAACTGCGATTTTTCAGACTCATTGTATACTTTCCTCTCTATGCAATGCAAAATGTATATTTATTCGATAAGATGGTTCTATTATATAACGAATAAACTGTATTTTCAAGGGAAAGTTTTGGGAGAAACCTCTCAGTCGCGGCAGCGCCCGCGACTGAGAGGTTTGATCACAGCTCCAGCAGTTCCTTCCGCCCGCTGGGGGTGTAGGCGGTCAGCCGCACGCCTGCCTTTTTGAACATGAACCGCGCCGCCACGCTGGAATCGGAATCGTGGTACTTGTCGCCGTAGTACACCACCTCGGAGATGCCGGACTGGATGATGGCCTTGGCGCACTCGTTGCAGGGGAAGAGGGTCACGTAGACCCGGGCACCCTTCAGGTTGTTGTGGGCGCTGTTCAGGATGGCGTTGAGCTCCGCATGGCAGACATACATATATTTCGTGTCCAGCGGGTCGCCCTCGCGCTCCCACGGCATGGCATCGTCATCGCATCCAATGGGCATTCCGTTGTAGCCCAGGGAGAGAATCTTGTTCTCCGGGCTGACGATACAGGCTCCCACCTGGCTGCTGGGGTCCTTGGAGCGCATGGCGGTGAGCAGGGCGATGCCCATAAAGTATTCATCCCAGTTGATGTAATCGGTGCGTTTCATGGCAAAGTGCCTCCCTCTATCTTTCATTGGGTCTATTGTACCATGCCAACCCACGTCCTGCAATCGATTTTGCGCGCATCCGGTCAAAATGCACAAAAGAACCCTGGGAAGTTTGGCGGGCAGATGAAAGAAAATTTCGGACAATCTATTTGAAAATCATTTGGAGTGTGGTATTATCTTTGTAAAATATGCCACAAAAACGGAGAGGCTGCTCCGTGCGGCGGAAATGAGGGAAAAACCGATATGAAATACGCAAGCAACAACATCCGTAATATCTTGATTGCAGGCCATGCCGGCAGCGGCAAAACGACGCTGACTGAGGCACTGGTCTATTTTTCGGGCGCAGCAGAGCGTATGGGCCGTGTTGAGGACGGCACCACGATTTCGGACTTTGACCCTGAGGAAGCAAAGCGGAAGGCAAGTCTGTCGGCATCCGTGGTGCCGGTGGAGTACGAAGGCATCAAGTACAACCTGATCGATGCGCCGGGCCTGTTCGACTTTGAGGCAGGTGAGTATGAGGGCATCCGCGCTGCCGAGAGCGTGCTGGTGTGTGTTTCCGGCCGCAGCGGCGTGACCGTGGGCGCGGAGAAAGCCTTCCAGCTGGCCCGCAAGAACGGCAAGGCCACCATGGTGTTCATCTCCAAGTGCGACCTGGAAAATGCCAACTACTTCAAGATCCTGGAGGAGATGAAGATCAAGTTCGGCTCCACCGTCTGCCCCTGTGTTGTGCCCGCCAAGCTGGACGATGGCACCCCTGTCTACATCAACCTGTTCAGCCAGAAGGCCTTCAAGTATGAGAGCGGCAAGCAGATCCAGGTGGAGCTGCCCGATATCGGCCACCGCTTCCAGGGCCTGATCGAGGCTATGAGCGAGGCCATTGCCGAGACCGACGATGAGCTGATGGAAAAGTTCTTCGGCGGTGAACCCTTTACGACCGAGGAGATCGTTGAGGGAATGCGCAAGGGCGTTAAGGACGGCCTGATCACCCCCGTGTTCTGCGGCAGCGCTGTCAACCAGCAGGCATTGGATATGCTGCTGTTCAATATGCACAAGCTCCTGCCCAGCCCGCAGCACGATGCCGCCATCCTGGCCGAGAATGCCAGCGGCGAGCCTGTGGAGCTGCATTGTGATGAGACCGAGCCCACCGCAGCCTATGTCTTTAAGACTGTGGCTGACCCGTTCGTGGGCAAGCTGAGCTACCTGCGCGTGATCAGCGGCAAGGTGACCGGCGGCGCTGCTCTGGTCAACGCCCGCACCGGCGAGACCGAGAAGATCAGCAAGCCCCTGACCGTCATCGGCAAGAAGCAGGTCGAGACCGACGGCATCGGTGCCGGTGATATCGGCGCTGTGGCAAAGCTGGTCAGCGCAAAGACCGGCGATACCCTGTGCGATGCTTCCCGCGTGGTCAAGCTGCCTGCCGCTGCCTTCCCGCTGCCCAGCCTGTTCATGGCAGTCACCGTGGCCAAAAAGGGCGATGAGGGCAAGATCTCCAGCGCACTGGCCCGCCTGATGGAAGAAGATCCGACCCTGAGCTACGTCAATAACGCCGAGACCCACCAGCAGATCATTGGTGGCCTGGGTGAGCAGCATCTGGATGTGGTCAAGGCCAAGCTGAAGAATAAGTTCGGCGTGGAGATCGGTCTGGAAGCTCCTCGCATTGCCTACCGTGAGTCCATCCGCAAGGCCTGCCAGAAGCAGGGCCGCCATAAGAAGCAGACCGGCGGCCACGGCCAGTTCGGCGATGTCGTCATCAACTTCGAGCCCTGTGACAGCGAGCAGGTCGTGTTTGAGGAAAAGGTGTTCGGCGGCAGCGTGCCCAAGAACTTCTTCCCGGCTGTAGAAAAGGGTGTCCGCCTTGCCGCCGAAAAGGGCGTGCTGGCCGGTTATCCTGTGGTCGGCCTGAAGGCTACCCTGCTGGATGGCAGCTACCACCCCGTGGACAGCTCCGAGATGGCCTTTATCATGGCTGCAAAGCTGGCCTATAAGGCTGCAATGCCCGAGGCAGGCCCCGTCATTCTGGAGCCCATCCATACCCTGAAGGCCCATGTCCCCAACGACAACACCGGCGATATCATGGGCGATGTGACCAAGCGCCGCGGCCGCGTGCTGGGCATGGAACCCGATGAGGATGGTATGCAGACCGTTATTGCCGAGGTCCCGCTGGCTGAGCTGAGCAACTTCACCACCTTTATCCGGCAGATCACCCAGGGCCGCGGCTGGTTCACCACCGAGTTTGCCCGCTACGAGATCCTGCCCGAGATGCTGGTGCCTGCCGTGGTGGAGCAGGCCAAGAAGCTGGGCAACCTGGATGAGGGTGCGGAGGATTGAGCCTCTCCGTCTCGCATCCGCTCGACAGCTCTCCTGATAGGTGAGCCAAGTTAAGTTCATATTGACATTTCCGGAGCCCTGCTGGCAATTCCCTCTGCCGGCGGGGCTTTTTGTTGTTGGGGGAAGGGAACAAAACAGAAAAAGGCGGGGCATCAGCTTACTGCACTGATGCCCCGCCTTTGCAGGTCAGATCATTTTTTTCCGTTTTCCGGGTTTCTTTTTCCGCACACTATACCCGAAGGTGCCCAGCTTTTTGCCCAGGCTCAGGTACTCGCCGTGGCTGTACACGATCAGCTTTGCTTTGTCCAGGCAGAGCTTGCCGTTTTCATCCAGCAGGCTCTCATCCACATCGCAGGCCACGACTTCGGCCAGGAACAGGTCATGGCTGCCCAGCGGGATGACCTGCGTGACCCTGCATTCCAGATTGACCGGACTTTCCTCCAGGATGGGGCAGTCGGTCAGAACGCTGCCCGGGGCGGCGTGGAGCTTACAGGCGGCAAACTTGTCGTTGTCGCGGCCGCTCTTCACACCGCACCAGTCCACCGCACGCACCAGCTGTTCGGTGGGCAGGTTGATGGCAAATTGTCCGCTCTCCTTGATGAGGTGGTGGCTGTACCGCTCGGGGCGGACGCTGATGGATACCATGCTGGGCTGGGTGCAGATGGTGCCTGTCCAGCCGATGGTGATGAGGTTGGGCTGCTCCAGCCCGCCGCAGGAGACCAGCACCGGCGGTTCCGGGTTCAGCAGGGTGCTGCCCCGCCAGCTCTGTTTGCTCATCCGTGATACTTCCTTTCATAGGGGGCCCAGGTGCGCTCCGAGATGATGTAGCGCGGGCGGGCCTTTGTTTCCATATAGATCTTGCCGATGTATTCGCCGATGACACCCAGGCAGACCAGCTGCACGCCGCCCACAAAGCAGACGATGCAGATGGTGGAGGCCCAGCCGGCCACCACGCTGCCCATGGCCGCCTGCACGATGGCCCAGATCACGCCGATGAAGCTGATGAGGCTGACCACGATGCCTGCCCCGGTGATGAGCCGGATGGGCTTGTTGGAAAGGCTGGTGATGCCATCAAAGGCCAGCGCCAGCATTTTGCGCAGGGGATAGTGGCTCTCACCGGCCAGCCGCTCGTGCCGCTCGTAGAGTACCTGCTCGCTCTGGAAGCCCACCAGCGGCACCATGCCGCGCAGGAAGATGTTGACCTCCTTGTAGTCGGCAAAGCTGTCCAGCACGCGGGCGCTGATGAGCCGGTAGTCGGCGTGGTTGAACACGATATCCGCGCCAAGGGCATTCATCAGGTGGTAGAAGCCCTCGGCAGTGAACCGCTTGAAGAAGGTGTCGGTGTCCCGGCGGCTGCGCACGCCGTAGACCACCTCGGCACCGTCCAGATATTTCTGCACCATCTCGTCCATGGCGTTGATGTCATCCTGACCATCGCAGTCAATGGAGATGGTGATGTCGCAGTTGTTGGCGCGGGCCTCCATCAGGCCCGCCAGCACGGCGTTCTGGTGGCCCCGGTTCCGGCTCTGGGAAATGCCGATGAAATGCGCATCCTGCTTTGCAAAGCTGCAGATGAGCTCCCAGGTCTTGTCGCGGGAACCATCGTTGACGAACAGCACCCGACTCTTGTCGCTGATCATGCCTTTTTCGGTGAGGCTGGTGATCTTTTGCAGGAACATCGGCGCTGTGATGGGCAGCACCTGCTCCTCATTGTAGCAGGGGATCACGATCCAGAGAATTGGTTTAGACATAGTTACAGATCACTTTCCTTTTATAGAATCATCTGCCGCAGAGCTTCCGGCTCCAGCAGCTTGAAGCTGGAACGGTAGGTGTCCAGCAGGCCGTCCCGCTGCATCAGGCTCAGCTCCCGGGAAAGGGCGCTGCGGTCGCAGTTGAGGTAATCGGCCAGCTGGATGCGGGAGAAGGGGATGGTAAAGGTCATGCTGCCCTGCTGCTCGGCCTCGCTGAGTAGGTAGGCGCAGACCTTGGCCCGCAGGGTCTTCATCACCAGCAGGTCCACCCGGCGGGAGAGCAGGAAATATTTATCGCTGATGGTCCGCACCAGATTCTGCAGCAGGCGCTGGCGGGCAGCGGAGCCGTCCGGCTGGAGCAGCTTCTCGTAGGGGAAGAGCAGGACCTCGCAGGGGGCGGATGCCACCACCGTGACCGGGCTGTCCAGGCTGGAACCGCCCAGCACGTCACCAAACACGCCCCCCGGCCCCATGTGGGTGATGGGGATCCGTGCCCCGCCCGGTGCCGGGCGGTAGGCCTCGATGCTTCCGGTCAGCACAACGCCGACCCGGTGGCTGGGGGCCCCGGCCTGCACCAGCGCCTCGCCCCGGCCATAACTGCGGATGCAGGCCCCAAGCTCACTGAGCAGGGGGCGCAGTTCCCCGGCAGAGATCCCGGCAAAAAGAGAGGTGGATTGTAACAGCGGCAGATAGTTTTCCATGTCAGTTCCGTGAGGTTTTCCCCGGGCCCTCACCGCCCTTCTGCAATTCCGTTGCATGGGCAACGGTATTTTTAGCTCCATTATAGTAAACTTGAGCGCGTAAAGCAAATGATTTTGCAAAATTTGCAAATTTTGTTTCTGGTTGGAACAACAAAGAGAGGAAGGAATCTGAACCATGATGAAAAAACTGACTTCCCTGCTGCTGTCGGCTGCGCTGATGATCAGCCTGCTGGCCTGCGGGGCTTTTGCCGCCAAAACAAAAAGCGGTGTGCGCATTGCGGGCCTGAAGGGCCCCACCACCATGGGCCTGGTCAATCTGCTGGATATGGAGCGCAGCGGCAAGGCCAGCCAGCACTACGACTTGCAGCTCTACGGTGCAGCGGACGAGATCGTGCCCAAGCTCATCAAGGGTGAGCTGGATATGGCCGCCATCCCCGCCAATCTGGCCGCGACCCTCTACCAGAAGACCAATGGCGGCATTCAGGTGATGGCCGTGAACACGCTGGGCGTGCTGTATGTGGTGGAAAAGGGTGACAGCATCCACAGCTTTGCCGACCTGAAGGGCCGCACCATCCTGTCCACCGGCAAGGGCACCACGCCGGAGTATGTTCTGCGCTATCTGCTCACCAAGAATGGCCTGGACCCCGACAAGGATGTGAAGATCGAGTATTACAGCGAGGCCTCCGAGGTGACCGCCCAGATGGCCGCCTCCAAAAAGGATGCCATTGCCGTTCTGCCCCAGCCCTATGTGACCGCCGCCCAGCTGAAGGACAGCAGCCTGCGGGTGGTGCTGGACCTGACCAAGGAGTGGAACAAGGTCTGTGACACCCAGCTCATCACGGGGGTCACCGTTGTCCGCACGGAGTACGCCAAAGAGAACCCGGACATCGTGGCAAATTTCCTGCGGGATTACGAGAAGAGCATCAAGGCCGCCCAGACGGATGTTGCCGGTACGGCGGCTCTCTGTGAGGAGACCGGCGTGGTGGCCAAAAAGGCCATTGCCCAGAAGGCGCTGCCCCAGTGCAACATCGTTTACCGTGTGGGGGACGAGATGAAGGCCGATGTCAACGCCTACCTCAAGGTGCTGTATGATGCTTCCCCCGCTGCAGTGGGCGGCAAGCTGCCGGATGCAAACTTCTACTACACCAAGGCCACGCCCGGCCAGGTGTTCTGGAAAAGCGTCCAGCGCAGTTTTCAGTAAACCGATAAAAAGGAGAGCCGTGCAGCCGCACGGCTCTTTTTGAGTGAGAACGGAGCAGATAAAATGAAGCAGACAAAAAAACGCTGCACAGGGCTGCTGGCAGCGGCGGTGTTCTGGCTGGCCGTCTGGCAGGCGGCGGCCATGGCCATCGGGCAGGAGGTCTTTCTGGTGTCACCCATTCAGGCGGCGGGCACCCTGATGGAGCTGCTGCCGCAGGCCGATTTCTGGCAGCGGGTGGGGTTCAGCGCCGGGCATATCCTGCTGGGTTTTGCGCTGGGCGTGGTGGTCAGCGTTCTGCTGGCGGCCGCCGCCGAGCGCTGGGCCTGGGTGGACACGCTGCTGGCCCCGGTCATCCAGCTGGTCAAGGCCACGCCGGTGGCCAGCTTCATCATTCTGGCGCTGGTGTGGGTCAGCGGGCGGTCGCTCTCCATCCTCATCAGCTTTCTGATGGTCCTGCCCGTGCTGTACAGTGCCGTACGCACCGGCATCGAGAGCGCGGACGTGCAGCTGCTGGAAATGGCACAGGTGTTCCACCTGCCGCTGGCCCGGCGGGTCAAAGCCATCTGGCTGCCCGCCATTCTGCCGGCCTTCCGGCAGGGGTGCAGCGTGGCGCTGGGCATCTGCTGGAAGAGCGGTGTGGCCGCCGAGGTCATCGGCCTGCCCGATGGCAGCATCGGAGATGCCCTCTACCGGGCAAAGATCACACTCTCCACCGGGGAGCTGTTCGCCTGGACGTTCGTCATCATCCTGCTGAGCGCAGGTTTTGAGAAGCTGTTCCTGGCCCTGCTGGACAAGGCGGTGGCCCGCGTGTTGGGAGAGGATGTGGCAAAAAATGATTAACAAACTGGAAATTTGCGGATTAACAAAACGCTTTGGAGAAAAAACGCTCTTTGAGGATCTGAATCTGACCCTTGCGGAGCCTGCCGTTCTCTGGGCACCCAGCGGCTGGGGCAAGACCACCCTGCTCCGCATCCTGATGGGGCTGGAAGTACCGGATTCCGGCACGGTGCAGGGCGTGGGCCGGGTCGGCGCTGCCTTTCAGGAGGATCGGCTCTGCCCGCAGCTGACCGCCGTGCAGAACGTGGAACTGGTGCTTCCGGAGGAAAAAACACAATACAAAACGCAAATCGTGTCAGATTTTCAACGATTTGGATATGATGAGCAGGCGCTTGCCCTGCCTGCCCGGAAGCTTTCCGGCGGGCAGAAGCGCCGTGCGGCCCTGCTCCGCGCCCTCTGGGCCGGGTGCGACACCCTGCTGCTGGACGAACCCTTCACCGGCATGGACCCGGAGACCATGAAAAAAGCCGCAGCGCTCCTGAAGGAGCGCCGCGGTGAACGGGCTGTTCTGTTGGCCACCCATGACCGGGAAGCCATCCGGGAGCTGGGATGGAGGGTCATTGACCTCACGTAAGCAGCCGCTTACAGCAGCTCTGCCAGAATGCTGTTCTGCACAATGAGACCGGCGGGGGTGAGGGCAAGGGTGCTGCCATCGAAGGTGGCATAGCCGGACTTCACACAGTTTTTCACAAAGGCGAGCTGGGCGGTGGAAAACTCCTTCCCGTAGCGGGCCTTATAGGCGGCAAGATCCAGCCCCTTGCGCAGCCGCAGCTGTAAAATGAGATAGTCCTCTGCGCCGCAGCCTCCGTCCATAACGGGGGCTGCTTTGTCGTTCAGGAAGGCCTCGGTGTCGGCAGGGTAATAGAATCGTCTGCCGCCCATGCAGGAGTGCGCCGCCGGGCCAAGGCCGAGGTAATCCCCACAGTCCCAGTAGATGAGGTTGTGCCTGCCCTCATAGCTGGGCTTTGCAAAGTTCGAGATCTCATACTGCCGGTATCCGTGGTGCTCCAGGTGTTCCACGGCGTAGAGGTAAAAGTCTGCTGCTTCGTCGGGGGAGGGCAGACCCTCGGGCGGGTGCCTGCCAAAGGCGGAATCCGGTTCGATCTTTAAGAGGTATGCGGAGATGTGCGTTGCCCCGCCCTCCGCAATGAGCTCCAGTGTCTCATCGAATTCGGCCTGCGTATAATGGGGCAGGGCCAGCATGATGTCGCCGCTGATGTTGGTAAAGCCTGCCCGCCGTGCCGCCGCAAAAGCTGCCCGGGCCTGCCGGGCGGTGTGGGGGCGGCCCAGCGTTTTCAGCTGGCTGTCACGGGCCGACTGTACCCCGAAAGAGATGCGGTTCACCCCGGCTTCCCGGAAACCGCACAGGGTCTGCTCGGTTACGGTCTCGGGGTTGGCCTCCAGCGTGATCTCCGCCCCGGGTGCCGGAGCTGCCGCCGCAATGAGCCGGGCGGCATCGGCAGGGGAGAGCAGGCTGGGGGTGCCGCCGCCAAAATAGATCGTGTCCGGGTGAAGAGGCGCTTCCGGCGCAAAGCGGGCAAGCTCCCGCAGAAGGGCATCCACATACTGGGTGGGCACACCGCGCTGGCCGGGGGCAGAATAGAAATCGCAGTACCGGCATTTGGAAAAGCAGTAGGGAATATGCAGATAAAGTCCAAGAGACATACAATATCACAGCCTTTTTCACGAAACGTTCATTTCTATGCAGTATACTATAAAACGTAGACCGGAGCAAGGCGGAATGCCCGCCCCGGCAAAAAGACTGGAGGAGTTCCACAATGGATTACAGAAATTATGACCGCGGCTATGCGGAGCCCACGATGAGCGCATCGGACTATATGACCCGCACCTACCGCTGGATGGCCTGCGGCCTGCTTATCACCTTCGCCATGGCCTATCTCACTGCGACGACCTCGCTCATCTATCTGGTCGATTCGCTCTATCTTGTGCTGACCATTGCGGAGCTGGCGCTGGTGTTCGTGCTGAGCTCCCGGGTACAGACCATGTCGGTGGGAGCTGCCCGCGCGACCTTTTTCGGTTATGCACTGCTCAACGGCATGGTGCTGAGCTACTATTTCCTCGTTTTCTCGGCAAGCACCCTGATCATGGCGCTGCTGGCAACGTCCCTTTACTTCGGGCTGATGGCTGTTTACGGCACCACCACCCATAAGGACCTGACCGGCTGGGGCCCCCGCCTGATGATGGCTCTGGTTGCCATGATCATCACCGGCTTTGTGGGGATGCTGTTCGGCTTCGGCTTTGGCGGCTCGGTGCTCTACTGCGGCATCGGTCTGGTGGTGTTCATGCTGTTGACCGCTTACGATACCCAGAAGCTGCAGCAGATGTACAGCTACTACTCCGCTGATGCTGAGATGGCCGAAAAGGCTTCCATCTATGGCGCGCTGACCCTGTATCTGGACTTCATCAACATCTTCCTGTATGTTGTCCGCCTGATGGGCAACAACCGCCGCCGCAGCTGATCTGTGTATTTCAGCCCTCTCCGTCAAGGCCTCAGGCTTTGACGGAGAGGGTTTTCTTTTTATAAAATGTGTATAAACCCGGTTCCGGAATCGCATACTGCAATCAGAAAATCAAGCGAAACCATGACGGATTGGAGTAACGAACATGGAACAGATCAGGAAATTTCTGCGGGACAAAGGGTTTGCACTGGCACTGCTGGCCTGTCTGGTGGCGGCAGCGGCGGCGGGGGTCTGGGCGGTGCGCACCGTGCGCGACGAGCTGGACAAGAACCTTTCGGGCCTGAAGACACCGGACAGCACATCCACGGCCCCCGGCATCGATGAGGGGCTTTCCACCACCACGCCACAGGAGGACGAAACAACATGGGAATGGCCGACCGAACCCGCCGCAAACAGTGTAAGCAATGTGCCCAAGGCGGCCTCCTCGGCATCGCGGAGTGCATCTTCGGCCTCCTCTGCGCCGCAGGCTGGCTCTGGCTCGGTGCGCGAACCATCCGCGCTGCAAGGTGCATCCTCGCCTGCCAGCAGTTCGGCAGCGCCTGCTTCCACGCAGCCGGTCTCTGGCAGGGTGCTCAATGGATACAGCGGCGATGAGCTGGTCTACAACAAGACCCTGGGCGACTGGCGTACCCACAACGGCATCGACTATGCCTGCGCAAAGGATGCTGCCGTCCAAAGCCCCACGGCGGGTACGGTGGTGCTGGCCGGTTCCGATGGCAGCTGGGGCCCCACTGTGGCGATCAAGGACAGTGCGGGCCGTGTCTGGCGGCTCTGCGGCGTGGCCAGCCCGGCGGTGAAAGAGGGCGAGACGGTCAGTGCCGGGCAGACATTGGGCAAAGTGGGCAGCGTCAGCTGTGAATGCGCCGAGGAAAGCCACATCCATCTGGAAGTGAAGCAGGACGACAGTTATCTTGACCCCGCAAAACTGATGCAGTGACCCAAAGCGGCAGACACGACCGTCTGCCGCTTTTCTGCGCTTTTCCAAAGGAATGCAGATTGCAATTGCGGGCCGATTCTGGTATGATAAACTAGAACAAATTTCGACAGGCAGTGAATTGCGGGAGGAACCAGAATGGCAAAGGTGTTGATCGTGGGGGCCGGTGCGGCCGGGCTGATGGCGGCGGGGGCCGCTGTGCGGCAGGGGCATCAGGTAACGGTGCTGGAGCATACCGACAAGCCCGGTCAGAAGATCCTGGTCACGGGCAAGGGGCGCTGCAATGTGACCAACGACTGCACTGCAGAGGAGTTTCTGCACCATGTCCGCACCAATCCGCGCTTTCTGTTCTCCTCGCTGGGGGCGTTCCCGCCCGCCAGGACCATGGAGCTGTTTAAGAGCCTGGGCGTGGAGCTGAAAGTGGAGCGCGGCCGCCGGGTGTTCCCGGTGTCCGACAAAGCCGAAGAGATCCGGCAGGCACTGCTCCGCTACGCACAGGACGCGGAGATCGTCTATGACGGGGCAAAAAAGCTGCTTCTGGAAGAGCTGCCCCCGGAGCCGGAAGCCGCCCCTGCCGTGCCGGAAAATCCGCGCCATCCCAAAAAGAAAAAAGCCGGGCCTGCCCTGCGCTGTGTCGGTGTGCGGGGGACTTCCGGGAAAGAATACCGGGCCGATGCCGTGCTGGTGGCCACCGGCGGTGTGAGCTACCCCACCACCGGCTCCACCGGTGACGGCTACCGGCTGGCCCGGCAGGCCGGGCACACCCTTGTGGAGCCGGTGCCCAGTCTGGTCAGTCTGGTCAGCCATGACCCGGACTGCAAAAAGATGATGGGGCTTGCCCTGAAAAATGTGACCCTGACCCTTTTTGAGGACGGCAAGGACATCTTTGAGGAGCAGGGCGAGATGCTGTTCACCCACTTTGGCATCAGCGGCCCGCTGACCCTGAGCGCGTCCAGCCATCTGGGCGACATGAAAAAGCACAAGTACCACGCCGAGATCGACCTGAAGCCCGCCCTGAGCGAGGAGCAGCTCTATGACCGCATCACCCGGGATTTTGCCCTGCTGGCCAACCATGCCGCCCAGGGGGCGCTGGTCAAGCTGCTGCCTGCCAGTATGCAGCCGGTCATGGTGGCACGCTGGGGCATTGACCCTGCCACAAAGGCCAACCAGATCACCCGGGAGCAGAAGCGGGAGCTGATGCGCCTGATGAAGCACTGGAACGTGCCTATCGATGCCCGGGGCGACCTGGCCCATGCGGTCATCACTTCCGGCGGCGTGTCCGTGCGGGAGGTGGACCCCAGGACCATGCAGAGCAAGAAGGCGCTGGGCCTTTACTTTGCAGGTGAGGTGCTGGATGTGGATGCCTATACCGGCGGCTACAACCTGCAGATCGCTTTCTGTACGGCGCAGAGCTTTGCAAATCACCTCTGAGAGGTTGGACAGAGCAGAGCTTGACTGATAATAAAATACTTATTATATAAATAAAGGAGAATCCCAAATGGTTTCAGTTGCAATCGACGGCCCTGCGGGGGCAGGCAAATCCACTCTGGCGCGGCGGCTGGCCGCAGAGATGGGCTACATCTATGTGGATACCGGTGCCATGTTCCGCACCATCGGCCTGTATGCCCTGCGCAAGGGCGTGGACCCGAAGGACAATGCGGCGGTCAACACCCTGCTGCCGGAGATCGGCCTGCGGGTGGACTGCATTGACGGAGAGCAGCATATCTATCTGAACGGTGAGGACGTGAGCACCGCCATCCGCACGGAGGAGGCCGGCATGGCCGCCTCTGCCGTGGGTGCCAACCCGGAAGTCCGCGCCTTCCTGCTGGAGCTGCAGCGCGGCATGACCAAGACCCAGAACGTCCTGATGGATGGCCGGGATATCGGCACTGTGGTGCTGCCGGATGCTACTGTCAAGATCTTCCTGACCGCTGCTCCCGAAGCCCGGGCCAGACGGCGCTGGCTGGAATACCAGCAGAAGGGCATGGAGGTCGCTTTTGAGGATGTGCTGGCTGATGTGAAGCAGCGGGACTATCAGGACACCCACCGTGCCGCCGCCCCCCTGAAGCAGGCCGAGGATGCAGTGCTGCTGGATACCTCTGACCTCAACTTTGAGCAGAGCCTTGCGGCGATGAAAAAGATTATTGCAGAAAAGGTTGATTAAATGGTACTATATTACATACTGCTGCCGCTGGCCTGGCTGGTGTTCCACATCGGCTTCCGGGTCCATACCGTTGGCCGCGAGAACCTGCGCAAGGTGCAGACCAAAGGCTGCATCATTGCCCCCAACCACGTTTCAGCCATTGACCCGGTGTTCATCGTCATCAGCCGGTTCTGGGGCAGGCGGATGCTCGTTTTTGCCAAAAAGGAGCTGTTTGAGATCAACGCCCTGCTCACCTGGTTCTTCCGCTGCTGCGGCGCGCTCTGCGTGCGCGGCACCAAGGAGGAGCTGGAGATCATTGACCGGACCGTGGAGGCCTGCCGGGCGGGGGAGACTTTGCTCATCTTCCCGGAGGGCACCCGCGAAAAAGAGGGCAGGCTCCTGCCGCCCAAGAGCGGCCTGTTCGTCATTGCGGCGCAGGCCGGGGTGGATGTGGTGCCGGTGCGCATCCGCTACGATACGCCGGACGGGAAGATGCGGTTGTTCTGCCGGGTGAACGTCATCTACGGCGAGCCGATGCCCGCCGCCCAGTTCGCCATGGAGAGCCGCCGGGATATGAAGGTGCTCCGGGCCAATAAGCAGGCACTGCTGGATGCCTGGGAACAGCTGAAGTGAGAACCTCTCCGTCACCTTCGGTGACATCTCCCCTGGTAGGGGAGGCAAGAAAACAACAGCGTAAACTTGGCTCCCCTATTAGGGGAGCTGCCGAGCGAATGCGAGGCTGAGAGGTTTAGAGAAGGAGAAACGCTATGGAAATTCGTCTTGCCAAAACCGCCGGCTTCTGCTTTGGCGTGAACCGCGCGGTGGAGTTGACCTACAATCTGCTGAACGAGGGCCATAAGGTGGCAACGCTGGGCCCGCTGATCCATAACCCGCAGGCAGTGGCCGATATGGAAAGGCGCGGGGCGCTGGTGGCCGATACCGTGGACGATATCCCCACCGGGTATGAGGTCATCATCCGCAGCCACGGCGTGCCCCGCACCATCTATGATACTTTGGAGCAGCGCGGCCTTGTTTACCACGATGCCACCTGCCCCTTTGTGAAGAAGATCCAGAGCATTGCCGCCCGGGCCGAGGCCGAGGGCGCGGTGCTTCTGGTGGCCGGTGATGCTGCCCACCCCGAGGTGCAGGGCATCGTGGGCCATACCCGGGGAGAGGTATTTGTGTTCAGCGATCTGGACGAGCTGAAGGCCTGGAAAGGCCCTTCTGACCCCCAAAAGCCCATTTTTGCGGTTGCACAGACCACATTTCAGGTAACAAAATGGCAAGAAAGTTCGGAGTTTCTCAAAAAAGCCTATACAAACGCCCGAATTTTTGATACAATATGTAATGCGACGTGGGCGAGGCAACAGGAAGCGGAAGACCTCAGCCAACAATGCGACATCATTGTTGTCATTGGCGGTCATCATTCTTCCAATACCCAAAAGCTGGTACAGGTCGCCGCAAAGCATACGAAAGCCGTGACGGTCGAGACAGCGAGCGAACTTCGGCCGGAATGGTTTGCAGATGTAAAAACGGCGGGCGTAACAGCAGGGGCTTCAACGCCATCGTCTATTATTGAGGAGGTACTTAACAGTATGAGCGCAGAAATCAATGACAGCATGAGCTTCGAGGAGATGCTGAACGCATCCGAGGAGAAGCGTGTTCATGCAGGCAGTATTGTGAAAGGAATCGTGACCAGCATCTCTGCCAACGAGATCCAGGTGGATATCGGAGCCAAGCAGACCGGCTTTGTCAAGCTGAGCGAGCTGACCGATGATTCCTCCGCCAAGGTCGAAGACCTGGTGAAGGTTGGCGATGAGCTGGACCTCATCGTCGAGAAGGTTATGGACCAGGACGGCGTTATCCAGCTCTCCCGCAAGAAGCTCGCATCTCGCAAGGGCATGGAAGAGATCGCCAAGGCTGCTGAATCCGGCGAGGTCGTCGAGGGCGATGTCACCGAGTTCAACAAGGGCGGCGTTGTCGTCAACGTCAAGGGTGTTAAGGTGTTCGTTCCCCGTTCTCAGGCCACGATGCGCCGTGACGAGGACTACACTGCTCTGGTTGGCCAGCATGTCCAGCTGGTTGTTACCGAGTGCTCCGGCCGCAAGATCGTCGGCAGCATCAACAAGGTCACCGCTGAGCAGAACAAGGCAAAGCGTGAGGAGTTCTGGGCAAATGTCGAGGTGGGCAAGACCTACACCGGCGTTGTCAAGAGCCTGACCTCTTACGGTGCATTCGTCGATATCGGCGGTGTGGACGGCCTGTGCCACATCAGCGAGCTGAGCTGGAACCGCATCAAGCATCCCTCCGAGGTTGTCTCCGTTGGTGACACCATCGAAGTGTATGTGAAGGACATCGACACCGAGAACCACAAGGTCTCTCTGGGCTACAAGAAGGCTGAGGACAACCCCTGGGAGCAGCTGAAGAACAACTACCCCATCGGCAGCACCTTCCATGCTCCGGTCGTGTCCCTGACCAAGTTCGGTGCATTCGTCCGCATCCTGCCGGGTGTTGACGGTCTGGTCCACATCAGCGAGATCAGCAATGATCGCGTTGAGAAGGTCTCCGACGCACTGAAGGTCGGCGATATGGTCGATGTGAAGCTGCTGGATGTTGACTTCGACAAGAAGCGCATCAGCCTGTCCATGAAGGCTCTGCTGAACGACGACGCTGAGTAATCAGTCCGTGGTTCGCTGAGTTTCAGACACAATGCGACTGCAGCCCCGTTGCCGGGTAACGGCGGCGGGGCTGTTTTTATTAAACCTCTCAGTCAAAGCCTTGCGGCTTTGCCAGCTCCCCTAATAGGGGAGCCCTTGGCAAAACCGGGAACTTTGGACTGAATGAGAAAGGTTTGACGGTATGATTAACTGGTTAAAGAAGCACTGGGAGGTCATCTCCTACCTGATCTTCGGCGTGCTGACCACCCTGCTGAATATCCTGCTGTACGCCCTGTTCAACAGGCTGTTCGGCTACACCGCCGCCAACAGCTGGGGCAATGTGCTGGACAACATCCTCTGCATCCTGTTTGCCTACACCACCAACCGGGCCTTTGTGTTCAACAGCAAGACCAAAGGCAGGGCGATGGCAAAGGAGTTTGGTGCATTTGTCACCTGCCGTCTGGGTACAATGCTGCTGGACACTGCAATTATGCTGGTGCTGGGCAATCTGCTGGCGGCCCAGGGCGCAGCACTGATGGACGAGCTGATGCAGGGGGTGCTGAGCGTGGTGGCCCACTGGCTTGGCCCGGATACGGCCATACAGATGGCAGCCTCCTATGCAGGCACACCGGCGGGGGTCACGGATGGCTCTGCCGCTATTGCCGTCATCGGCGGTGCAGACGGCCCCACGGCAATCTTCGTTACCAGCTGCTACAATGCGCAGGCACTGTGGGGGCTGTGCGTCAAGGTGTTCTCGAATGTGATCGTTGTGGTGCTGAACTATGTGTTCAGCAAGCTGATCATCTTTAAGAAAAAGTAACTCCCTCTGTCTGCACCTACGGTGCAGCCACCTCCCTCTGGGAGGGAGGCATTGCCTTGCATTTGCCGACAAGGCTCCCTCTCAGAGGGAGCTGTCACCGAAGGTGACTGAGGGAGTTTTAAGTAACAAAACAATGGAGGTACGGTATTATGAAACGTGGTCTGAAAGGTTTTGCATTCCTGGTTTCCGGTCTTGTTCTGGGCATCATTGGTGCCACCGCATCCGTAACGGCAATTGCCCTGAGCGCTGTGGGCATGGCAAAGGTCCGCCGTGCCAGCAAGAATTGATGGAGGAAAATAATATGACCCGTGAAGAAATCCTCTCCCATGTCGATCATACCCTGCTGAAGCCCGAGGCTACCTGGCCCCAGATCCGGACCATCTGTGATGAGGCCATTGCCAACCACACCGCATCCGTCTGCATCAACACTTGCTATGTAAAGCAGGCAGTCGAGTATATGGCGGGCCGCATCCCGGTGTGCTGCGTGGTGGGCTTCCCTCTGGGTGCCATGGATACCGCCAGCAAGGCCTTTGAGGCCAAGACTGCCATTGAGAACGGCGCTGCCGAGGTGGACATGGTCATCAACATCGGCCGCCTGAAGAACAAGGAATACGATGCTGTCCGTGAGGATATCCGTGCCGTGAAGCAGGCTGTGGGCGACAAGGTGCTCAAGGTCATCATTGAGACCTGCCTGCTGACCGACGAGGAAAAGGAAAAGATGTGCGACATCGTCTGCGAGGCGGGCGCTGACTACATCAAGACCAGCACCGGCTTCTCCACCGCAGGCGCTACCTTCCACGATGTGGAGCTGATGGTCAAGGGCGTGCATGGCCGCTGCAAGGTCAAGGCTGCCGGCGGCATCTCCACCGTGGAGGATATGGAAAAGTTCCTCGCTCTGGGCGCAGACCGTCTGGGCACCTCCCGTGCGGTCAAGCTGCTGAACGGCGAACAGGCCAAGGGTTACTAAGAGAGCTTCGGGAAACTCCCGGTACTTCTAGGGGAAATCCTAATCAATTTCGTTGAGATGTCTAAAAAGAGTGATACTCTTCTTGACAATCTGACGAAGAGATGATAAGATATCTCTCAGAAAACAACTGAATACCGACTTATCAAGAGCGGCTGAGGGGACAGGCCCTGTGAAGCCCGACAACCTGTGCGAAAGCATAAGGTGCCAAATCCTGCGGGAAACCGAAAGATAAGAGTGCAAACGCTCAGAGCTTCGGTTCTGAGCGTTTTTGTTTGCGCAAACTTGATGGACGTGTATGAAGCTGTGCAAGATTCACCACACACATGGAGGACAAAATTTATGGCAAGACACCTGTTTACTTCTGAGTCCGTCACCGAGGGACATCCTGACAAGATCTGCGACCAGATCTCCGATGCTATCCTGGACGAGATCCTGACCCACGACCCCGATGCCCGCGTGGCCTGCGAGACCTGCGCTTCCACCGGTCTGGTCCACATTATGGGCGAGATCACCACCAACTGCTATGTCGATTTCCAGAAGATCGTCCGCGAGGTCATCTCTGACATCGGTTACACCCGTGCAAAGTACGGCTTTGACGCTGACACCTGCGCTGTTATCTCCAACATCGACGGCCAGAGCCCCGATATCGCACTGGGCACCAACGACCAGGTCGGCGGTGCAGGTGACCAGGGCATGATGTTTGGCTATGCCTGCGATGAGACCCCTGAGCTGATGCCCATGCCCATCAGCCTGGCCCACAAGCTGGCCAAGAAGCTGACTGAGGTGCGCAAGAGCGGCGAGCTGGATTACCTGCGCCCGGATGGCAAGAGCCAGGTCACCGTGGAGTACGACGAGAACAACAAGCCCATCCGGGTGGATGCAGTCGTCATCTCCAGCCAGCATAGTGAGAACGTGACCATGGAGCAGCTCCGGGCCGACATCATGGAGAAGGTCATCAAGGCCACCATCCCTGCCGAGCTGCTGGATGAGAACACCAAGTACTACATCAACCCCACCGGCCGCTTTGTTGTGGGCGGCCCGCAGGGTGACAGCGGCCTGACCGGCCGCAAGATCATCGTTGACACCTACGGCGGCTACGCCCGCCACGGCGGCGGCGCATTCTCCGGCAAGGACCCCAGCAAGGTGGACCGCAGTGCCGCTTACGCGACCCGCTGGGTGGCCAAGAACATCGTGGCTGCCGGTCTGGCTAAGCAGTGTGAGGTGCAGGTGGCCTACGCCATCGGCGTGGCAAAGCCTGTGTCCATCATGGTGGATACCTTTGGCACCGGCACCGTGGCCGATGAGAAGATCGAGCAGGCAGTGGAGAAGGTCTTTGACCTGACCCCCGCCGCCATCATCCGTGACCTCGGCCTGCGGAAGCCCATCTACCGCAAGCTGGCCGCCTACGGCCACATGGGCCGCGAGGATCTGGGCGTGAAGTGGGAGAACACCGACCGCGTGGATGAGCTCAAGGCCGCTGTTGCAGCGCTGTAAAACTGAAACGCAAAGCGCCCTGTACCGTGAAAGGTGCAGGGCGCTTTTCTATGGTGGGCGGCAGACAACCAAAAAACGCTCCCCCGTGCAGGTGGGGAAGCGTTTTTTGGTTGCCCTTTTCAGGACAGGGTAAATGATAAGAAGGTAAATGAAGAAAATAGCATAATAATAGAAGGATGAACAACAGGAGTGCCGGAAAGCGCGTCGTTTCGCTTTGTATCCAACTGACGCTCCTGTTGGATACAAGATAACACTTTTCACAGAAAAATACAAGAGCTTTTTTGAAAAAAGTTCTTTTGTTCGAGCAAAAAAAGTAATTTTGTCACAACGCACAAAAACGGGGGAGATGTGTTTGGCAAAGTGATGAAACAAGCATGGGCCGGGGCAGAGGTTCAGAATTGCAGAAGCTGATTCTTTACAACAGGATGCGGCTGTGTTATGATGGATACATCTATGAGAAAAGGACGCTCTGCGGCTCGGAAGGGCAGAAAGCGTGTGAAGAAGCGAGGAATAGAATGGAACATACGATCACAAAAAACGGAGCCCCGTGCTTTGGCGGGCGGGCCCCGCTGTTCAGCCAGCGTGACCTGCTCAGGCTGGTGGGGCCGCTGCTGGTGGAGCAGCTGCTGGCCGTGACGGTGGGCATGGCCGATACCATGATGGTCTCCCGCTGCGGCGAAGCCGCCATCTCGGGTGTCAGTCTGGTGGATATGATCAACAACCTCATCATCGTGCTGTTTGCGGCGCTGGCCACCGGCGGCGCGGTGGTGGTCAGCCAGTATCTGGGTGCAAAGGAGCAGAAGCACGCCAACGCAAGCTCGGGTCAGCTGATCCTGCTCAGCGCTCTGCTGGGCGTGGGTGTGGGGGTGTTCTGCTTTGTGCTGGCCCGTCCCATGATCCGGCTGTGCTATGGCAGCATCGATGCCGACGTACTGGAGGCCGGTGTGCTCTACCTGCGCATCACGGCGGTCAGCTACCCGTTCCTGGCCATGTACAATGCCGGTGCGGCACTCTTCCGCAGCATGGGCAACTCCAAAATCTCCATGCAGATCAGCATCCTGATGAACATCATCAACATCGTGGGCAATGCGGTCTGCATCTTTGTGCTGGGTATGGGCGTGGACGGCGTTGCCTGGCCCAGCGTCCTCTCCCGTGCTGTGGCGGCGGTGCTCATCCTGAACCGCTGCTACCAGAAGGGCCACATGCTCACCGTGCCCAAAACGTTCCGGCTGGATGGCCGGATGGCAAAGCGCATCCTGGGCATCGGCATCCCGTCCGCCTTTGAGAACAGCCTGTTCCAGGCGGGCCGCATTCTGGTGGTGAGCATGATCTCCACCTTCGGCACCGTGCAGATCGCCGCCAATGCCGTGGCAAACAATCTGGACGGCATGGGCTGCATCCCGGGGCAGGCCATTGGTCTGGCCATGATCACGGTGGTGGGCCGCTGCGTTGGCGCAGGGGACAATGAACAGACTGTTTTCTACACCCGCAAGCTGCTGCTCTGGGCCTACATCTCTATGGGAATCTTCAACGGCGGCATCCTGCTCTTCCTCAAGCCGCTGGTGGGCATCTACGCCCTCTCCGGCGAGACCATGGCGCTGGCCATCCTGCTGGTGCAGATCCACGCAGGCAGCGGCCTGTTCCTGTGGCCGGCCTCCTTTGTTCTGCCCAACGCCCTGCGCGCGGCCAACGATGTGAAATTTACCATGGTGGTCTCTGTGCTCAGCATGGCCATCTGGCGGCTGGGGTTCAGCTACCTGCTCTGTGTCAGGATGGGCTGGGGCGCTGTGGGTGTCTGGATCGCCATGGTCATTGACTGGGTCTGCCGTGTCATCTGCTTTGTGGCGCGCATGAAGAGCGGCGCATGGAAAACAAAATATCAGGCATAAGAAAGGAACAGGATATGAAACTGATCAGCTGGAACGTCAACGGCCTGCGGGCCTGCCTGACCCACGATTTTGCCGCAAGCTTTGCGGCGCTGGATGCCGACATCTTCTCGGTGCAGGAGACCAAGATGCAGCCGGGGCAGGCTGATTTTGCCCCCGAGGGCTACACCGAGTACACCTACTCTGCCGAGAAAAAGGGCTACTCCGGCACGGCCTGCTGGTGCAAAACGGCCCCGCTGGCCGTGACCACCGGCATCGGCAGGGAGGAGCACGACCACGAGGGCCGGGTGCTGACGCTGGAATATCCCGGCTTCTATCTGGTCAACTGCTACACGCCCAACAGCCAGGACGGCCTGAAGCGGCTGGACTACCGCATGACCTGGGAGGATGCGTTCCGGGCCTACCTGCTGGAGCTGGACGCGAAAAAGCCGGTCATCCTCTGCGGTGACCTGAACGTGGCCCACACCGAGATCGACATCAAGAATGCGAAGACCAACCGGATGAGCGCGGGCTTCACTGACCAGGAGCGGGCCAAGATGACTGAGCTGCTGGCGGCGGGCTTTACCGACACCTTCCGCGCGGTTCACCCGGACGAGGTGAAGTACAGCTGGTGGAGCTACCGCTTCCACGCCCGGGAAAAGAACGCGGGCTGGCGCATAGATTATTTCATCGTTTCAAACCGCATCGCCGGCAAGGTGACCGCCGCCGAGATCCACAACGAGGTGTTCGGTTCCGACCACTGCCCGGTGGAGCTGGTCATCGACCTGTAAGCCGTTGCGATCATGATCTTATCATAAGGAGAAACCTGGATGCTCAAGTATTATCTGATGGTGTTTTTTGTCTCGATGGTGCCGGTCATTGAACTGCGCGGTGCCATTCCGATCGGGCTGGGCATGGGCCTGCCCGCCCTGCCCACCTATCTGGTCTGCGTGCTCGGCAATATGCTGCCGGTGCCCTTTATCTATCTGTTTGCCCGCAAGTTCCTCATCTGGGGCTACCACAAACCGGTCATCGGGCCGGTGTGCAAGTTCTTCATCACCAAGGGGGAAAAGGGCGGCCGCAAACTGGAGGAAAAGGCCGGCAAGGGCCTGACCGTTGCCCTGCTGCTCTTTGTGGGGATTCCGCTGCCCGGCACCGGTGCCTGGACCGGCACGCTGGCAGCCTCCATTCTGGACATGAAGTTCAAGGATGTTCTCATTGCCTGCATGGGCGGTGTGCTGCTGGCGGGCATCATCATGGGCCTGGCCAGCGCCGGTGTGTTGGGCGCGGCCAGCAGCCTGTTTGCAGTGTGACAGATAGGAGAATAAATCTCTCCGTCGCGGGCTTTGCCGCGACAGCTCCCCTGATAGGGAAACCAAGTCCTGCCTCGCCTATTAGGAGAGGTGGCATCGAGCGATAGCGATGATGACGGAGAGGTTTCGTACAGAAGCAGGCTGCCGAAGGCTGGCAAAAGCGCTTTAAGTGTGTTACAATAAACAGTAACGTGTCGTTACGACAAAGAAAGGACGAAGCAATCATGGATCAGGCATTGAATCAGAAGATCGACGCCTTTATTGCGGCGAACAAGGAGCAGATTCTGGAGGACATCGCGGCGCTGGTGGCCATCAACAGTGTGGAGGGCACCCCGACCGAGGAAGCTCCCTTTGGTGAGGGCCCCCGCGCGGCGCTGGACAAGACGCTGGAGCTGGCTGCAGGCATGGGTCTGGCGACCCGCAACTGCGAGAACTACATCGGCTATGCCGAGCTGGCCGGTGCAGACCCCGAGAAGTATCTGGCAACCATCTGCCATGTGGATGTGGTGCCCGTGGGCAACGGCTGGAGCCAGGACCCCTTCAAGATGCAGATCCGGGACGGCTGGATGATCGGCCGTGGTGTGGCTGATGACAAGGGCCCCATGGTGGCTACCCTGTACGCCCTGAAGTTCCTCAAGGAGGAGGGCGTTTCCCTGCGGTATCCCATCCGCGCAATGGTTGGTGACAACGAAGAGACCCACATGAACGATGTGGAATATTACCTCAAGAACTACCCGGCCCCGGTGTTCTGCTTCACTCCGGATGCAGAGTTCCCGGTGTGCAACGGCGAGAAGGGCCATTTCGGTGCGGAGCTGGTCAGCCCGGTCTGCAACGGTGAGATCAAGGAGTTTGAGGGCGGCGTTGCCAACAATGCAGTCCCCGACCGCGCCAGCGCACTGGTAGAGACTGACATCACCAAGCTGAAAAATGCCCCCAACATCACGCTGGAGCCGGAAGGCAATGGGGTGCGTATCCGGGGCTGGGGCAAGAGCGGCCATGCCGCCATGCCCGAGGGCACGGTCAACGCCATCGGTCTGGTGGTGAACTACCTGCTGGACAACGGTCTGTGCAACGATGCAGAGCGCGCCTATCTGGAAGCCCTGAAAAAACTGCACGCTTCCACCGCAGGCACCGGCCTGGGCATCGACTGCGCCGACGGCCCCTTCGGCCCCCTGACCATCATCGGCGGCCGCATCTTCATGCGGGAGGGCCGGATCGTCCAGACCATGGACAGCCGTTACCCCACCTGCACCAACGCCGAGAAGATGAAGGAGCAGATCAAAGCTGCCATTGGCACGGGTGCTTCTCTGGAGAAGGCCGAGGGTGCCGAGCCCTTCTATATCGCAGCCGATACCCCCGCCATCAAGGCCTGCATCGAGACCTACAACGAGGTCACCGGCGAGAATGCCACGCCCTTTACCATGGGCGGCGGCACCTATGCCCGCCACTTCCCCTATGCGGTGAGCTTTGGCCCCGAGCACGAGGACATGGTGCTGCCTGAGTTCGGCGGCCCGATGCACGGTGCCAACGAGGCAGCTCCCATCGATAAGCTGCTGGAGGCCCTGAAGATCTACATCATCGCCCTGTTGCGGCTGGAGGAGATCGACTTCTGATGAACGTTCTGGTCATTGACGGCCAGGGCGGCGGTCTGGGCCGCCAGCTGGTGGCGGCCATCTCTGCCGCCTGCCCGGAAGCCCGGCTGACCGCCGTGGGCACCAACAGCCTTGCGACTTCGGCCATGCTCAAGGCGGGGACGGTCCGCGCCGCCACCGGCGAGAACGCCGTGGTCGTGAACTGCCGCACCGCGGATGTTATCGTGGGGCCCATCGGCATTGTGATCGCCGATGCGCTGCTGGGCGAAATCACCCCCGCCATGGCGGCGGCAGTCTGCCAGAGCCCTGCCCGGCGGGTGCTGGTGCCCATCAACCACTGTGAGAACATCGTGGTGGGCGTGCCCGACCAGCCCATCGGCCAGCTGGTGGCGGCAGCGGCACAAAAGGTCAAAGAACTGGCTGAAACTCCTTGTAAATAACAGAAAAGCAGCTGCGTTCCGTGTGTGCGGAGCGCAGCTGCTTTCATTTTGTAGAAGCTTTGTTCAGTTTTTGCGGATAGTACCGCCATGCCAGCGGCTCCCCTATGAGGAAAGCTGGCACGCAAAGTGGGACCGAGAGGTTCAGCGCTGCTGTTTCTGGATGACCTCGTGGATGCTGGGGGGCACATCCCCCTGCGCGTCCTTTTCCAGCCTGCTGATGCGGCGGTCCAGCTCGGTGAGGCGCTGGGCCATGACATCCGGCAGATCCTGCTGGTCCAGGTCATCGGCGGGGTTGACGGCCTTGTTGTTGATGCGCACCACCTCGGCGGGCACGCCCACGGCGGTGCAGTTGGCGGGCAGGTTGCGCAGCACAACGCTGCCTGCGCCGATGCGGGCGTTATCGCCGATATACACCGGGCCCAGCACCTTGGTGCCCGCGCCGATCAGCACATTGTTGCCCAGGGTGGGGTGGCGCTTGCCGGTGTCCTTGCCGGTGCCGCCCAGCGTCACGCCGTGGTAGATGGTGCAGTTATCGCCGATCACGGTGGTCTCGCCGAACACGATGCCCATGCCGTGGTCGATGAACAGGCACCTGCCGATCTGGGCACCGGGGTGGATCTCGATGCCGG
The DNA here is from genome assembly GCF_017377535.1 of Faecalibacterium sp. Marseille-Q4137. Taxonomy (NCBI): domain Bacteria; kingdom Bacillati; phylum Bacillota; class Clostridia; order Eubacteriales; family Oscillospiraceae; genus Faecalibacterium; species Faecalibacterium sp. Marseille-Q4137. Next base: position 13,604 of record NZ_JAFREK010000021.1, on the reverse strand, counting down.
TCTTGTGGCGGCCGTGCTGGCTGACCCAGCGGGCAAGGAAAAAGTGCCCGTGCTCATACAGCCAGTGGGCAATGCGGTGGTAGACCAGGATATGGAAGCCGGGGTACAGCAGGATGACCTCCAGCACGCTGCGTGCGGCGGGGTCTTTGCGCTGGATGTTCCGTGCGTCCTCCAATAAGCTCATGTGGGGAACCCTCCCTTTTGTTCAGCCGCCTCGGTGCGGCCCTCTCTTTTTGACAGATACTATAATAACACATGCAAACTTCAATGTACAGTGCTTTGGTAGGAATTGACGGAGAAAAATCCCCCTCCACGCAGGGATTATGGGGCGGGAAACGGGTTTTCGGTAGAGTAGCCAAAATTCCGGGAGATACAGTCAAAACCTTTTCACACAGGAATCTTACAGAAAGCATTGACACATTTTGCGTTTCTATGATAAAATATAATGAAAACAAATGCGAAGGAAAAGGAGAAGCGGACGAATGCTGTCAAAAATGAACGCTGAACTGAAAAAGCAGTTTGCAGCCGTTTTTGCGGTGGGTTCCGTGTTTCCTTTTTTCGCTTTTTGAACTTTTCCGTTTGTGGAAAAGTTCTTTTTTTTGCCTGTCCGCGGGCTGCAATGCCCGCATCCGCCCATCCGAAATACGAACAGGGAGGTAAAAGAATATGCTGCTCATCAACGCTGTAAACGCTGCGGGCCGCCCGGTGGAGCTTTTCGTGAAAGACGGAAAGATCGCCGCCGTGGGTCAGGATCTTTCCGCACTGGCCGGGGAGGGGGAGACTGTCCTCGATGCCGGCGGGCTGACCGTGCTGCCCGCCTTTGTGGACCTGCACTGCCACTGGCGCACCCCGGGCTTTGAATATAAGGAGGACATCGCCACCGGAAGCATGGCTGCGGCCGCAGGCGGCTACACCTTTGTCAACCTGATGCCCAACACAAAGCCCGTCTGCTCCTCTGCCGCACAGGCAGCCATGGTGGAGCAGAAGGCCGCCGAGGTGGGCCTGTGCGATGTGAACCAGACCGTTTCCATCACCGAGAACTTTGACGGCAAGACCATCGACCACCTCAAGACCCTGCCCGCCAGCGTGAAGTTCATCACCGAGGATGGCCACGGTGTGCAGGACAACGCCACCATGGCCCGGGCCTTTGCCATCTGCACCCAGCGGGATATCACTGTGATGAGCCACGCCGAGGATATGGAGATCAGCCCCTGGGATTACCGGCTGGCTGAAGACCTGGAGACCGTGCGCAACTGCTGGCTGAGCGAGTACTACCAGACCAGGCTGCACATGTGCCACGTTTCCACCCGGGGCGCGCTGGAGGCCATCCAGATGGCAAAGCTGCGCGGCGCACCTGTGACCTGCGAGGTGACCCCGCATCACCTGTGGTTCAACAATGAGACCTGCGATTACCGGGTCAACCCGCCCATCCGCACTGCGGATGATGTGCAGGCGCTCATCGATGGTATCCGTTCCGGTGTGGTGGATGCCATTGCCACCGACCACGCTCCCCACTCCGAGGAGGACAAGCTGAAGGGCATGGCCGGTATGGTGGGCAGCGAGACCGCCTTTGGGGTCTGCTACACCAAGCTCTGCAGGGAAGAGGGCCTGCCGCTGGAACTGCTGGTGCACCTGATGAGCACCCGCCCGGCAGAGATCCTGGGCCTTGCCAAGGGCCAGCTGGAGCCCGGCTACGATGCAGACTTCGTGCTGGTGGATCTCGACACCCCCTACACTGTGGACAAAGAAAAGCTGCACTCCAAGAGCCATAACTGCCCCTTTGATGGTGCACAGCTCTACGGCAGGGTCTATGCTACCATCAAGGGCGGCAAGCTGACCTATCAGGCGGAGGAATAAAAGTCAGAACGTATCACTTCACCTCTTTGCCAAGGGCTCCCCTACTAGGGGAGCTGGCAGCGCGTCAGCGCTGACTGAGAGGTTTAATTCGTAATAAGAGAGTATGGAGGAACCCGACAATGACAAACATGGACAAGCTTTACGAAGCAGTTGCAGCCCGCGGCCCGGTATGTGTGGGTCTGGACACTGATTTCAGCTACCTGCCCGCTGACTTTGTGGACACCACCCTGACCAAGGGGGAGAACATCGTCCGCTTCAACAAGAAGCTCATCGATGCCACCAAGGCTGTGGCTGGCTGCTACAAGGTGCAGATCGCATACTACGAGTCCCTGGGTCTGGAGGGCATGAAGGCCTACGCCGAGACCCTGGCCGCTGTCCGCGAGGCCGGTATCCCTGTCATCGCCGATATCAAGCGCGGCGATATCGCCAAGACCGCCGAGATGTACGCCATGGGTCACTTCACCGGCGACTTCGAGTCCGATTTCGTCACCCTGGCCCCCTACATGGGTCTGGATTCCATCAGCCCCTACCTGCCCTATGCCGAAAAGCAGGGCAAGGGTATGTTCGTCCTCTGCCGCACCTCCAACGGCGGTGCCAAGGACTTTGAGTATGAGAAGCTGGCAGACGGCCGCCACGTCTACGATCTGGTGGGCGACAAGCTGAACGCTCTGGGCAAGGACTACATGGGCGAGCACGGCTACTCCTCCATCGGTCTGGTCATCGGCGGCACCCACATCGAGGAGGCCACCGAGATCCGCGCCAAGTATCAGGACAGCTTCTTCCTCATCCCCGGCTACGGCGCACAGGGCGGCAAGGCGGAGGATATTGCCCAGTACCTGACCAAGGGCAACGGCGGCGTGGTCAACTCCAGCCGCGGCATCCTGCTGGCCTACAAGAAGCAGCCCGGCGTGGCCTTTGATGAGGCCGCTTACAACGAGTGTGTGAACATGAAGGAGGCCATTGCTCATGCGTGCAGCCTGCTGTGAAGCCACCGTTCTGAGCCATGAGAGCATCCTGCCGGACATCCGGCTCCTGCGTGCCCTCTGGCCTGACCGGGAACATGCCCCCCACGCCGGGCAGTTCTTTACCCTGCGTGCCTGGGGTGCCGATGAGGCCCCCTTCCTGTCCCGCCCCATCAGCGTGCACAAGTGGGAGCCGGAGACCCAGACCATTGAGTTCCTGTATCAGGTCATCGGCGAAGGCACTCACAAAATTGCCCAGCTGAAGACCGGCGATACCTTCCAGCTGACCGGCCCCATGGGCAACGGCTTTGATATCCCGGCCCTGGCCGAACAATACCATAAGATCGCTGTGGTGGGCGGCGGCATTGGCACCGCCCCCATGTATCAGGTCACCCGGGAACTGGCAGCTGCCGGTGTTAAGCCGGACGTGTTCTTCGGCTTCCGGGATACCCCCTACTGCATGGAGGAGTACCGCTCTATTGCAAATGTGGTAAAGGTCTCCACCGATACCGGCGCGGTGGGTTTCCACGGCTTTGTGACCCAGCTGTATGACCCGGCAGATTACGATGCCGTGCTGATCTGCGGCCCCACCGTGATGATGAAAAACGCTGCCCGGATCTGTGCCGAAAAGGGCACTCCCTGCTTCGTGAGCCTGGAAAAGAAGATGGCCTGCGGCATTGGTGCCTGCCTTGGCTGCACCTGCGAGACCAAGGGCGGCGAGGGCAAGAGCGTGTGCAAGAATGGCCCGGTCTTTGATGCAACGGAGGTGTTCTTCTGATGGCTGACCTGAAAACAAACCTGCTGGGCTTTGTGATGAACAGCCCGGTCATCGGCGCTTCCGGCACTGTGGGCTACGGTGTGGAGTACGAAGAACTGGCCGATTTTTCCAAGATCGGCGGCATCTCCGGCAAGGGCCTGACCCTGCACGGCCAGTACGGCAACAAGGGTGAGCGCCTGTGGGAGACCCCATCCGGCCTCATCAACAGCATCGGCCTGCAGAACCCCGGCGTTCAGCACTTCATTGACGTGGAGCTGAACGAGATGCTGGAGCTCAAGCAGAAATACGGCACAGTGGCCATTGCCAATCTGGGTGGACACAGTGAGGAAGAGTATGTTGAGGGCGCGGCTCTGCTGAGCGAGAGCGCAGTGGACATCGTGGAGCTGAACATCTCCTGCCCCAACGTCAAGGTGGGCGGCATGGCCTACGGCGTGAAGGCCGAGGCTGCCGGTGAGGTGGTGCGGATGGTCCGCGCGGCCTGCAAAAAGCCCCTGATGGTCAAGCTGAGCCCCCAGGCAGAGAACATCCCCGAGATGTGCAAGGCTGTGGAGGCCGCCGGTGCGGATGCCATCAGCCTGACCAACACCTTCCAGGCCTGCGCCATTGATCTGGAAAAACGCAAGCCGGTGTTCAACAACATCTTTGCCGGTCTGTCCGGCCCGGCGGTGCGGCCCATTGCCCTGCGCATGGTCTGGCAGGCAGTGGGTGCCGTGAACATCCCGGTGGTGGGTCTGGGCGGCATTGCCACCGGCCGTGATGCACTGGAATTCATCATGGCAGGTGCCACGGCGGTACAGGTGGGCGCGGCAAACTTTGCCAACCCCCGCGCCATGGAGACCATTGCCGATGAGATGGCACAGTGGATGGATGCCCACGGCGTGAAAACGCTGGAGGAGATCCGCGGCTGCGCACGAAATGCTGAATAATCGAGCTGATATACCAGAATAACCATGACTTATGCGTATAAAGTGAAAATTTGCGCATAAATTTGCAATTACTGCAAAAGCGTGGTACAATACCGTTCAAAAGATATTTTTCATAAAAAAGAGAGGGAGAACTACAATGAGTGAAGCACTTGAAATTCTGAAGAGCTGTGACGCATTCCTGGAGGGCCATTTCCTGCTCTCCTCCGGCCGCCATTCCAGCGCATACTGCCAGATGGCCTACCTGCAGCAGTACCCTGACCGCTGCGCCGAGGTAATGAAGGCTGTGGCCGATCAGATCAAGAAGCTGGATGTGGATGTCATCGTGGGACCTGCCATGGGCGGCATCGTCTATGCTTACGAGCTGGCCCGCCAGACCGGCAAGCGCGCCATTTTCACCGAGCGCGTGGACAATGTGATGACCCTGAAGCGCTTTGCCATCCAGCCGGGTGAGAAGTGCATCATTGCTGAGGACGTTGTCACCACCGGCATCTCCTCCCTGGAGACCAAGCGCGTGATCGAAGAGGCCGGCGGCATCTGCCTGGGCATCACCTGCGTGGTGGACCGCACCAAGCCCGAGGCTCCGTCTCCCATTCCCATCCTGGCCAGCGCCCTGAAGCTGGACCTGCCCAACTACGCACCCGAGGAGTGCCCCATCTGCAAGGAGGGCAAGCTGCCTCTGGTGCACCTGGGCAGCCGCAAGATGAAGCAGGAAGCCAAGCAGACCCTGTAACTTGACAACAACCGTGTTGAAACAAGGAGTACCTATGAACGCTTATCTTCTTTTGGCAAACGGCATGGTCTTTGCAGGCCAGTCAGTGGGTGCTGAGGGCGTTACCGTGGGCGAAGTCGTCTTTGCCACCGGTATGGTGGGCTTTGAAGAGACCCTGACCGACCCCAGCTACTACGGCCAGATCATCACCCAGACCTATCCCCTCATCGGCAACTACGGCATGAACAAGGACGATATGGAGTCGGACCGCATCTGGGCCAAGGGCTACATTGTGCGCGAGGCCTGCACCACCCCCTCCAACTGGCGCTGTGAGGAGACGCTGGACAGCTTTTTGAAGAAAAACAATACCATCGGCATCGAGGGCATCGATACCCGCCACCTGACCCGCATCATCCGGGAGAGCGGCGTGATGAACGGTGCCATCCTGACCACCTTTGACCCCGCTGACCCTGCCAACAAGGCCGAGACGGAGAAGCTGCTGGAGACCATCCGCGCCTATGCCGTGACGGATGCTGTCAAGAGCGTGACCTGCGAGAAGCCCGAGGTCTTTAACGAGAAGGGCGAGACCCACATCGTGCTGATGCACTACGGCTGCAAGCGCAATATCGTGCGCTGCCTGGTCAAGCGCGGCTGCAAGGTAACGGTGATGCCCGCCTTTGCCACAGCTGAGGAAGTGGCTGCCCTGAACCCGGACGGCATCATGCTGTCCAACGGCCCCGGCGACCCCGCCGAGCCGGTGGAGGTCATCGAGAACCTGAAGCAGATCTTTGCGCTGGGCATCCCCACCTTCGGCATCTGCCTGGGCCACCAGCTGAGCGCTCTGGCCGCTGGTGCCAAGACCATGAAGCTGAAGTATGGCCACCGCGGTGCCAACCAGCCTGTCACTGATTTTGAGTCGGGCCGCACCTTCATCACCAGCCAGAACCACGGCTATGCGGTCGTGGGCGAGGAGCTGCCCGCCGAGATGGGCGAGGTGGCACAGGTGAACGCCAACGACGGCACCTGCGAGGGCATCAAGTACAAGAAGTGGAACTGCTTCACGGTCCAGTTCCACCCGGAAGCCAACGGCGGCCCCAAGGATACGGAGTTCCTGTTTGACCGCTTCCTGAACAACGTCAAAGCAGCCAAAAAGGAGGTGCGCTGAAATGCCCAAGGACCCCAGAATCAAAAAGGTGCTGGTCATCGGCTCCGGCCCCATCATCATCGGCCAGGCCGCTGAGTTCGACTACTCCGGCACCCAGGCGTGCCGCGCCCTGAAAGCAGAGGGCATTGAGACCGTTCTGCTCAACTCCAACCCCGCTACCATTATGACCGACCCCGATGTGGCCGATCATGTCTATATCGAGCCCATGACCCTTGAGGTGGTGGAGCGCATCCTGGAGATCGAGAAGCCCGACTCCGTTCTGCCCAACCTGGGCGGCCAGATGGGCCTGAACCTCTCCATGGAGCTGGCCCGTTCCGGCTATCTGGACCGTACCGGCATCCGCCTGCTGGCCTGCAAGCCTGAGACCATCGACCGCGCCGAGGACCGTGAGCTGTTCAAGGAGACGATGGAAAAGCTGCACCAGCCCATCATCCCCTCTGAGGTCGTGGAGACCCTGCAGGATGCGCTGGCCTGTGCGGACCGCATCGGCTATCCCGTCATTGTCCGCCCTGCCTTTACCATGGGCGGCACCGGCGGCGGTATCTGCGAAAACAAGGAAAAGCTCATCGAGATCGGCACCAACGGCCTGCGGCTTTCCCCCATCCATCAGATCCTGGTGGAAAAGTGCATCGCCGGTTGGAAAGAGATCGAGTACGAGGTCATGCGCGACCACAAGGGCAACGTGATCACCGTCTGCAACATGGAGAACCTGGACCCCGTCGGTATCCACACCGGCGATTCCGTGGTCGTGGCTCCCTCCCAGACCCTGACCGATCACGAGTACCAGATGCTGCGCACCGCCGCACTGGATATCATCACCGAGCTGGGCATTGAGGGTGGCTGCAACTGCCAGTTTGCCCTGAAGCCCGACAGCTACGATTACGCGGTCATCGAGGTCAACCCCCGTGTGTCCCGTTCTTCCGCTCTGGCCTCCAAGGCCACCGGCTACCCCATTGCCAAGGTGGCCACCAAGATCGCCATTGGCTATACGCTGGACGAGATCACCAATGATGTCACCGGCAAGACCTGCGCCTGCTTTGAGCCTGCGCTGGACTACATCGTGGTCAAGTACCCGAAGTGGCCCTTTGATAAGTTCGTCTACGCCGACAAGTCTCTGGGCACCCAGATGATGGCCACCGGCGAGGTGATGAGCATTGGCAACAGCTTTGAGGCTGCCATGATGAAGGCGGTCTCCTCCATCGAGCTGGGCATGGACACCCTGACCCACAAGCCCTTTGAGGAGCTGACCGATGACGAGATCGTGGCCCACCTGCATGTGCAGGATGCGGAGCGCGTGTTCTGTGTCTACGAGGCCCTCAAGCGCGGCATCGACCACGAGACCATCTGGAAGATCACCAAGATCGACTGGTGGTTCCTGGATAAGATGCAGCACCTGGCTGACCTGGAAAAGGGTCTGGCAAAGTGCAACGGTGTTCTGAGCCTGGAGCAGTATCAGACCGCCAAGAAGTATGGTTTCCAGGATAAGACCATCAAGCGTCTGGCACAGGTGGAAGCTCTGCCTGTGGAGAACTACCGCGCCGGTTTCAAGATGGTCGATACCTGTGCTGCTGAGTTCTCGGCCAACACCCCCTACTTCTACTCCACCTACGACGGCGACAACGAGGCCGCCGAGTTCATTGCTGCCAGAGAGGCAGAGGCTGCCGCAAACGGCCAGCCCAAGAAGAAAAAGGTGCTGGTCTTTGGTTCCGGCCCCATCCGCATCGGTCAGGGCATCGAGTTCGACTACTGCTCTGTCCACTGTGTCTGGACCCTGAAGAACCACGGCTGCGAGGCCATCCTCGTCAACAACAACCCCGAGACCGTCTCCACCGACTTTGACACCGGTGACCGTCTGTACTTTGATCCCCTGAACCCGGAGAGTGTGGACAACATCATCGCCACCGAAAAGCCCGATGCCTGCGTTGTCCAGTTCGGCGGCCAGACTGCCATCAAGCTGGCAAAGCACATGGATGAGATCGGCCTGCCCATTCTGGGCACCCCGGCGGATGCCATTGACGAGGCAGAGGACCGTGAGCGCTTTGACGAACTGCTGGAGCGCTGCAACATCCCCCGTGCGCCCGGCCGCACCGTGTTCAATCTGGAGGAGGCTCTGGCTGCCGCCGATGAGATCGGCCTGCCTGTTCTGATGCGTCCCTCCTACGTTCTGGGCGGTCAGAACATGATCGTGGCCTACACCAAAGCCGATGTCATCGAGTACATGGGCGTTATCACCGAGCACGTGGACATGGATCACCCTGTCCTGCTGGATAAGTATATCATGGGTACCGAGTGCGAGGTCGATGCCATCTGTGATGGCGAGAACTTCCTCATCCCCGGCATCATGGAGCAGGTGGAGCGTACCGGTGTCCACTCCGGCGACTCGATCTGTGTCTACCCGGCACAGCATCTGACCCAGGCCGAGATCGACACCATGGTGGATTACACCGGCCGCTTTGCCCGCGAGCTCCACGTCACCGGTCTGGTCAATGTCCAGTACGCTGTTTCCAACGGCAAGGTCTATGTCATCGAGGTCAACCCCCGTTCCTCCCGTACCGTGCCTTACATCTCCAAGGTCACCGGTGTGCCCATGGTGGATCTGGCCGTGCGCTGCTGCCTGGGCGAGAAGCTGGCAGATATGGGCTACGGCACCGGCCTGCACCCCAACGCCCCCTATGTGGCCGTTAAGGTGCCTGTGTTCAGCTTTGAAAAGCTGCACGGCGTGGATACCCAGTTTGGCCCTGAGATGAAGTCTACCGGCGAGGTGCTGGGCATTGCTCCCAACTATCACGATGCCCTGCTCAAGGGCCTGATCGGCGCGGGCTATACCTTTAAGACTCCCGGCCCCGCCTCCTGCTGCATCTTTACCGTGAAGGACAGCGACAAGCCCGAGTTCGTGGATATCGCCTGGAAGCTCAAGAGCATGGGCTACAAGCTGTACGGCACCTCCGGCACTTGTGCATGGCTCAACAAGCACATGGTCCCCTGCAATGAGGTGCGCAACATGTCCGGCGAATCCCCCAACATCGTGGACCTGCTCCAGAGCGGTCTGGTGGACTATGTGTTCTCCACCAGTGCCAAGGGCCGTGACCCCAAGCGCGATTCTGTCCGTCTGCGCCGCAAGGCCGTGGAGCTGAGCATTCCCTGCATCACTGCTGTGGATACCGCCAATGCTCTGGTCGATTGCCTGCGCAGCGACCATGACCTGAAGAATATCCCGCTGGTGGATATTGCAACGCTGTATCATAAAAAATAACGCGCAAAATGTAACTCGTGCGCAATATTGTGCGTTTCGTGCGCAATCTCTCGTAATGAGGGGCTGCATTTGTTATACTCAACAACGCAAAATTTGCCAAAAGACGTTACTTTTGGACGTTCCAGGAGGATATCGATACAATGACTCGTTCCCAGATGATCGAAACCGTGGCACGCAAGACTGGCTTTACCGAAGCACAGGTCGAGACCACGATGGACGCTTTGTTTGACCAGATCGCTGACTGCCTGCGTGCAGACGAGAAGGTGACCATTGCCGGCTTTGGCCGTTTTGAGATGCGTCCCCGCAAGCCCAAGGCTTACACCAACCCCAAGACCAAGGTCTCCAGCCGTCTGGAGTCCACCTCCATCCCTGGCTTCAAGGCCAGCGGCCGTTTCAAGCAGAAGCTGGAAGCAGGCCGTGCCGCCGCTCAGAGCGTGGAAGAGACCGCCTGAGCGCGTACATCCCAGATCCAACCGCAGAGCCGTGCCCCAAAAGGGCACGGCTCTTTTTGCGTGCTGACAAGCGCCGCGTTTCATGGTATACTGAACAAAACAAGGGTAGAAGGATAAGGAGTATCAAACATGCTTTACAGTGAGTTGCAGTGCAGTGAAGCCATCCACAAGGCCGTGGAGCGGATGGGGTTTGCGGAGATGACGGAAATTCAGGAAAAGACCATCCCTGTGATGCTGGCAGGCCGGGATGTGATCGCCAAAGCCCCCACAGGCACCGGCAAGACCTGTGCCTTCGGCATCCCGGTGGCGGAACATATCGACCCGGAAAAAAAGTACCCGCAGGCTGTGATCATGGCCCCCACCCGGGAGCTTGCCCAGCAGATCGCCGAGGAGCTGACCGAGCTGACCTACTTTATGCCTGAGGTGCAGGTGGCCTGCGTGTACGGCGGTGCCAACATGGAAAAGCAGGCCAGGCGTTTGGCAGAGGGCTGCCAGATCGTGGTGGCCACCCCGGGCCGCCTGATGGACCACTATAAGCACCACAGCATCGATCTGGCCCATGTGACCCAGGTGGTGCTGGACGAGGCCGATGAGATGCTGAACATGGGCTTTTATAAGGACGTGCGGCATATCATTGAGCTGATGAAGGCCCGCAAAAGCCTGTCCATGTTCTCCGCCACCATCAGCCGCGAGGTCATGGACATCGGCTGGCTGTATCAGAACAACGCCGAGGAAATCACCGTTCAGCCCAGGGAGGAGAGCCAGCCCAAGATCACCCAGTACATGCTGGAGACCTCCGGCCGCAACAAGCTGTCCGACCTGGCTCAGATCATCATTGGCGAGGGCTACAAGCGGGTCATGGTGTTCTGCGATACCAAGTTCAATACCGCCACCCTGGCCAACCAGCTGGCCCGTCTGGGCTTCTCTGTGGACTGTCTCCACGGCGACCTCTCCCAGAAGGAACGCAACCAGATCATGCAGAACTTCCGGGATGGCAGGCTGGCGATCCTTGTGGCCACCGATGTGGCTGCCCGCGGCATCGATGTTTCGGATGTGGATGCGGTCATCAACTACGATGTCCCCGGCGACAACGAACATTACACCCACCGGATCGGCCGCACCGGCCGCGCCAAAAAGGAGGGCGTGAGCTATCTGTTCTATGTGCCCGAGGAGAAAAAGCGGGTGCAGGAGCTTCTTCGCCTGACCCGCAACACCGACCTGTGTACCCCGGTTCACTTTGATTTCAACCATGAGCGCATCGTGGTGGAGAAAAAGCAGGACAATGCCGATCGGTTCCAGATCAAGTGCTATTTTTAAAGGAAGAAACTCCCCCAGTCTGCTCCGCAGACAGCCCCCTCAAGGAGGGAGCCTGCCCGTACGGTAAGCCTCCCTCTCTGAGGGAGGTGTCGAGCGAATGCGAGACGAAGGGAGTTCTTTTTTCAAAAAACCATTGACCTTCCCCTTTCTGGAAGGTGTAAGATGGTGTCTGTAAGGAGGCTGCGGAGCCAATGAAGATCAACGAGGTGGAAGCCGCCGTGGGCGTGACCAAAAAGAATATCCGCTTTTATGAGGAAGAGGGACTCATCAGCCCCCGGCGGGAGCCCGGCAACGGCTACCGCAGTTACTCGGAGGCGGATATTGAGCGTCTGCGGCGCATCAAACTGCTGCGCAAACTGGATGTGCCGCTGGCCGAGATCCGGCAGATGCTGGAGGGAGAGTGCACGCTGGCTGAGGGAATGTCCCGTCAGCTGGAGCGCCTGCACACCCGCCGCACCGATCTGGACGAGGCAGTGAACTTCTGCGCCCTGCTTCAAAAGGAACCTGTCAGCCTCAATGAACTGGATGTGGAGCAGACGCTGGCGCGCCTGACCGCAAAGGAAGAACAGGGAGTGAGTTTTGTGAACATTGAGCAGACAGACCGGAAAGCAGAACGGGTCCGGGGTGCACTGGTGGGGGCAGGGCTGTTTACGGCCCTGATGCTGTTCATCATGGGCATCATGGTATGGGCCGCCTGCGTGGACCCGGAGGAGACTCCGCCGCTGCCGCTGCTGGTGGTACTATTCGGCATCCCGGCAGGCTGCATCATCGGCACGCTGAAGGTGCTGGTGGATCGTCTCAAAGAGATCGGAAAGGGAGAAGAAGATGCTTATCGTAACTATTAACGAAGTCCCCGGTAAAAAGATCGAGGCTCTGGGGGTGGTGCGGGGCAGCACCGTGCAGAGCCGCAACCTTGGCCACGACATCATGGCCGGGTTCCGTACCCTTGTAGGCGGCGAAGTTACCGACTACGCTGAGATGCTCACCGAGGCCCGGCAGATCGCCACAGGCCGCATGGCAAAGAATGCGGAGGAACTGGGAGCCGATGCTGTGGTTGGGATGCGTTACGCCTCCGCTAGTGTCATGCAGGGTGCGGCAGAGGTCATTGCTTACGGAACGGCGGTGAAATTTGTATGAGTGCAAAAGAAAAACAGGGCTTTTCTATTTATTTCCTGATCGCTTTTGGTCTGGCGTGGCTGTGCCAGGTGGGCGGCTGTATGGCCCTGCTCCAGCAGAAGAATGCCGTGCTGTATCAGCTGGCGTTGATCGGCACCATGTTTTGCCCGCTGCTGGCTGTGCTGCTGGTGCAAAAAGTGTTTCTGCGCCAGCCTGTCGGTATCGGCTGGAAGGTGCAGGGCAAACGACGGTTCTGGCTGGCGGCATGGTTTGGCCCGGCAGTGTTCACCCTGCTGGGCGCAGTGCTGTATTTTGCCGTGTTCCCCTCCCGGCTGGACTTTTCCTGCAGCTGGCTGGTGGCCGCCTACGGCGGTGAGATGGATGCCCAGACCCTGCGCAGCGAGCTGGGGGTCTCCACCCTCAGTTATCTGCTGCAAAACGGGCTGTTTGCGGTGATTCTTGCCCCCGCCATCAATATGTTCCCCGCACTGGGCGAGGAGGCCGGCTGGCGCGGCTACATGATGCCCCGCCTGAAGGAGCGGTTCGGCCTGCTGAATGGTCGTCTGTTGGGCGGCGTTGTGTGGGGTGTCTGGCATTGGCCCCTGATGCTGCTGGTGGGGTACGAGTACGGCACAAACTATCTGGGCGCACCGGTGCTGGGGCTTGTAGTGTGGTGTGTGGTCTGCTTTGCCCTGAACACCCTGCTGGATTTCCTCTACGAGAAAACAGGCTGTATCTGGGTGCCTGCCATTGCGCATGGGGCTTTCAATGCCATTGCGGCGCTGCCGCAGGTACTGATCACCCCGGCAGATGCATATTATAATGTACTGGGTCCCATGCCCATCGGTTTGATCTCTGTGCTGCCCATGCTTGCTGTGGCAGTAGGATTGACCCTGCATCAGATGAAACAGGAACAGTAAGAAGAAAACGCAATCCCCGGCGGTCAGATCGACTGCCGGGGATTTCTGTGCCTATATTATAAATAAGGAAAGCAGGCAGAAAAGTGTCGCAAACCCTGCCCGGAAGCACTCCTTTTGCGAAATATAGAAAAAACTCAAAAAAGATGCAA